>NZ_JBFBJY010000073.1:0-43463 GCF_040702125.1 Kitasatospora sp. NPDC085895
GGTGTTTTTTTGGGGGGGGGGGGGGGGGGGGGGGGGGCGGGGGGGGGGGGGCCGCTCCGCGCGGGGGGTGGCGGCCCAGCCCGGGGGGGCGCCGGGGCCCTCCCGCCCCCCCCCCCCACCGCAGCGCCCGCACAGCCCCTTCGTCCTGAGGAGAACGGTGAAACCCACGTTCGCCCTGCGCCGGACGGCCCCGCTGGTCGCGGCCGCGGCACTCGCCCTCGGCCTCACCGCCTTCGCCCCGACCCCGCACGCCGCCGCCGTGACGCCGTCCGCCGCGGCGGTTCCGGCCGCTCCCGCCACCGCTGCCACCGCCGCGGCCGCCGCCGCCACCGCCGCCCAGCTCGCCGCCGCCAACGTCGGCCGCTCCGCCGGGACCTGTGCCGACACACCGACCCACAACACCCTGGGCGGCTCCCAGTTCGAGCACAGCTGCGTCGGCTGGGCCGGCGTCCCCGAGTACTGGTGCGCCGACTTCGCGATCTGGGCGTGGCGCAACGCCGGCCTCGCCGTGACCGGACTCGACGCCTCCGCGGTCAGCTTCCGCACCTACGGGCAGAACAACGGCACCCTGCACACCGCGGCCACCTACCAGCCGCAGCCCGGCGACGCCGTGATCTACGGCACCGGCACCGGCTCGGGCACCGTCGTCCACCACGTCGGCATCGTCACCTCGGTCGGCGCGGACGGCTCGGTGGTGACCGCCAACGGCGACTGGAACGGCGACCCGAACGCCGTCGACGAGCCCGCGTTCGCCAAGAGCTCCTCCGTGGTGTCGCTGGCCGTCCCCGCCTCCGAGCGCGCGGTCGGCAGCGTGCCCAGCACCGTCGACCCCGCCCACGGCTACCGCATCGACGGCTACATCACCCCGGTCACGACCTCCACAGCCAACCCGTACACCCCCACCCAGGTCTGCGGTCCCGGCTTCGGCGTGATCGACTCGCACGCGTTCGGCGGCGCCACCGCCTACCTGCTGTACGAGGCCTCCAGCGGCCGCAACTGCGTGGTCACCCTGGCCGACCGTCCCTCCGGCGCCGTCCCGATGGACGCCACCCTCACGGTGCAGGGAGGCGCCGGTGCCGCCAACCCCGGCAGCTTCACCTACTACGCGGGCCCGGTGACGCTGGACGCGGCGGGCACCTGCGTCGACTGGGGCGGCTCCTACCGCGGCACCACCTGGACGAGCGGCTGGAGCCACTGCGGCTGAACCGGCCGTTGACCGGAATTGATTGACCGGCCCGGACGGGGGCCGGCGGCGGCCCGGCCGAATCCGCCCCGCCGCCGCCCCCACCCGCTCCCCGGAGCGGGTCGGCCGTGCCGTGCCGCCGTCCGCGCCCACCTCGGAAGACCGACACTGCCCGGAGTTGATTGGTCGTCACCGCAAGATCCACCGGTCAACCCCGCACCGGCATAGAACGGAGTCACGCCGGGTGGCGGACCGGGGGACGGGCCCCGCCGCCCGGCGCACCAGGCCGAGGTGTGGGGGAGCGTGGGGATGGAGTTCGGAATACTCGGGCCGCTGCTGGTGCGGGACGCGGAGGGCGACCGCCCGGTGGCCGCGGCCAAACAGCGGGCGCTGCTGGCGGCCCTGCTCGTCCGGCGAGGGCAGGTCGTACCGGCCGACGTACTGGCCGACACCGTGTGGGACGGGTGGCCGCCGCGCACCGCCGCCACCACCCTGCGCAACTACGTGATGCGACTGCGCAAGGCCCTCGGTGAGGCCGGGCCCCGGCTCACCACGGAGGCCGGCGGCTACCTCCTGGCCGTCGCCGCCGAGGAGTTCGACGCCGACCGGTTCACCCGGCTGCGCGACCTCGGCCACGACCGGCTCCGCAACGGCGACGCCGAGCAGGCCGCCGCCCACTACGAGGCGGCGCTCGCGCTCTGGCGCGGACCCGCCCTCGTCGACGTCCCCTCCGAGGCGCTGCGGCGCTCCGAGGCCGGCCGGCTCGCCGAAGCCCGCCTCGACGTCCTCGAAGGCCGGACCGAAGCGGCGCTCGCCCTCGGTCGGCACACCGAACTCCTCGGCGAACTGAGGACGCTGACCGCAGCCCACCCCGAACGCGAGCGCCTCTGGGCCCAGTTGATGACCGCCCTCTACCGCAGCGGCCGCCAGTCCGAGGCGCTCGCCGTGTACGGGGAGGTCCGCCGGGTGCTCGCCGACGAGTTGGGGGTCGACCCCGGCAGCGAGATCCGCACCGTGCACGGCCGCATCCTGCGCGCCGACCCCGCCCTCGCCGCACCCGCCCGCCCGGCCGCCCGCACCCGTACCGTCCTCGTCACCCCCTTCCAACTCCCGCCTGGCCTGACCGACTTCACCGGCCGGACGGAGCCGGCCGCCGACCTCGCCGCGCTGCTCTCCGCCGACGACCGCCGCGCCCCGCTGATCGCGGTCGTCAGCGGCCAGCCCGGCGCGGGCAAGAGCGCCCTCGTCCAGCACGCCGCGCACGCCGCCCGCGGCGCCTACCCCGACGGCATCCTCTACGCCGACCTGCGGGGCAGCCACCGGCAGTCGGCCGGTCCGCACGCCGTGCTCGGCAGCTTCCTGCTGGCCCTCGGCGTGCCCGCCGCCGCCGTTCCGTCGGACACCGACTCCCGGACGGCACTGTTCCGCTCGCTGCTGGCCGGCCGACGGACACTGGTCGTCCTGGACGACGCCCGCGACAGCGCCCACATCCGGCCGCTGATGCCCGCCGGGCCCGGCAACTCCGCCCTGGTCACCGCCCGTACCCGGCTGCCCGACCTCGGCGGCAGCCACGCCCTGCACCTCGGGCCGCTGCCCGCCGACGAGGCCCGGCAGTTCCTCGCCCGGCTGGTCGGCCCGGCCCGGGCGGACGCCGAACCCCGGGCGCTCGGCCAGCTCGCCGCCGCCTGCGGCGGGCTGCCGCTCGCCCTGCGGATCTGCGGCGCCCGGCTCGCCGCCCGGCCCTCCTGGACGGTCCGGCACCTGGTGGAGCGGATCGTCGACGAGGGCCGTGCCCTGGACGAACTCTGCCTCGGCAGCCTGGACGTCCGCGCGGCCTTCGCGGCGGGCTGCGAGAGCCTCGACCCGCCGACCGCCCGCGCCTTCCACCTGCTGGCCCTCGCCCCGACCGACACCGTCGGCCTGAGCACCGCCGCCCGCCTGCTCGGCGAACCCCCGGCCCGTGCCGAACGCGTCCTGGAACGGCTCACCGACGCCGGCCTGCTCACCGCCCGCGAGCCCGGCCGGTACCGCTACGAGCCGCTGCTGCGCGCCTACGCCCGCGAACGCGCCCGGCACCGCCCCGCCCAGGCGTGGTCCGACCCGTACGCTCCCCGCCGCGCCGCCCTGGCCGGCTGACCGGTCCGGCTGTTGCGGCGGGCGGCCTCGGCGAGGATGCAGGCGAGGGAGAGCGACACGGGCCGGCACCTTTCGTCGGTCGGTCGGTCGGGCGGGGGACGGGGGCGACCGGGCCGGCCCGGTCGCCCGGGCGGGCTCAGCCCCTGGGCAGCGGGTAGCCGCGGGTGGCCGCGACCTCGTGGGCGGCCTCGGCGACGGCGAGGCCGCCGGTGGCCGACTTGGCGGGCTTGAGGATGAACGAGCCGTACGCCGAGGGCTCGGCGGCGTCGGTGAAGTCGAGCGGCACGTCCAGGACGTTGAGCGCCTTCTGGCTGCGGTGGGCGGCCACGATGCCCTCGCGGGTGAGGTCCTTGGCGGTGCAGGCGTTGCTGAGCGCCTCGGCGGCGACCTGGGCGGCCACCCAGCCGCTGACCACGCCGCTGTCCACCGGCGCGCCCGGGTACTTCGCCTGGTAGTCCTGCACCAGCTGGCGCATCCGCGGGGTGTCGGCGCTGGGCGCCGGGTAGCCGCTGACCAGGTAGAACATCTTCTCCAGTGCGGGGGCGGCGGCGCTGTCCAGCAGCTGCGGGGCGAAGCCGGGGGCGGAGCCGACCACCGGTACGGTGAGTCCCTGGGCGGCGGCCAGGCCGACCAGCGAGGCGGACTGCTTGGGCCCGGCGCTGACCAGGATCGCCTTCACCCCGGCCTGCTTGAGGGCGGTGACCTGGGCGCCGAGATCGGTGTCGGTGGCCTTGATCTTCTGTCCGACGATGCCGTAGCCGTGCTGCTTCGCCGCGTACTCGGCACCGGCCAGGGCGTTCTCGCCGTACTCGCCCTCGAAGTAGACGTGGCCGATCCGGTCCCCCGCGGCGAGTCCGGCCTTGCGGGTCAGGAAGTCCACCGCGTTGATCATGTCGATGTCGTAGGTGGGGCCGACCACCTGGATGTAGTTCTGGCCGAGCAGGGTGGAGGACCAGCCGAGCGGCAGGGTGAGGATCTTCTTGCCGGCGATCTCCTGCTTGAGCGCGGCGACCACCGGCGATCCGATGACCTGGGTGAGCATCGCCGAGTCGGGCTCGATCTCGGCGAAGGCGGCGACGCCCTTCTGCACGTCGTAGCCGTGGTCCTTGACCTTGATCTCGACCTTGCGGCCGCAGATGCCGCCGACCTTGTTGGTCTGTTCCACCCACAGCTGCTGGGCGTTGACGATGCTCTTGCCGAGCGAGGCGTAGACGCCGCTGAGGTCGGTGAGGGCGCCGAGGGTGATGGTCGTCCCGGTGACGCCGGGGCCCATCTTCACACCGTCCTCGCCGACCCGGTCGGAGGAGGTGTCGGCCTTGGTGCTGCAGCCGGTCGCGGTGAGCACGAGCACGGCGAGGGCGGCTGCGGATCTGAGCGTTCTGCGATCGGTCACGGGGTCGGCTCCTTGCCGGGCGAGGGACGGGTGGTGGTGCGGGAGACGGTCACGGGGACGGGCACCAGGGCCGCGGGAGCGGCGGCCGGCGCGCGCCGCGGCCGGCACCGGCGGGCCAGGCCCGCCAGTCCGTCCGGGGCGAGGGTGAGGATCAGGACGACGGCCGCGCCGTACAGGTAGCGGGCGGCCTCGCCGGGGGTGGCGCCGAAGGCGTCCGAGCCCGCGGGGGCGATCAGCGGCAGCCGGTCGGCGTACACGGTGAGGACCTGCGGGAGCAGCGAGACGAGGACGGCCGCGGCGGCCGCGCCGCCGACCGAGCCGAGCCCGCCGATCACGATCATCGCGAGGAAGTCGATCGACAGGGCGAGCCCGAAGTGGTCGGGCACCACCCGTTTGAAGGCCAGCGCGGTCAGTGCCCCGCCGGCCCCGGCGTACAGGCAGGAGACGGTGAACGCGGCGCAGCGGTACCGGGCGACCGGCACGCCCATCACGGCGGCGGCGGTGCCGCTGTCCCGTAGTGCGGCCAACGCCCGTCCGGGGCGGCCCTGTTGCAGGTTGCGGGCGGTGAACAGGCCGAGCGCGACCAGGGCCAGCCCGAGGTACCAGAGCCGTTCGAGGCCGCCGAAGGGCACGCCGAGCACGGCCAGGCCGCGCGGCGAGGCGTCGCTGAACGAGAAGCCGGACAGCGCCATCGGCTCGACCGGCCGGCCGTTGAAACCGCCGGTCACACTGCGGGAGTTGAGCATCACGTGCTGGCCGAGGAAGACCAGGGCGAGGGTGGCCACGCCCAGGTACATGCCGCGCAGCCGGCCGGCGATCGGACTGAACGCCGCGCCCGCGGCGCCGGCCAGCGCGATCGCGAGGACGAGGGCGAGCAGCGGCGGCAGGCCGAGCCCGGTGAGCTTGGACGGACCGCTGCCGGACGCCCCGCCGGAGAACCAGACGTAGCCGTACGCACCGACGGCGAGGAAGAAGGAGTGGCCGAGCGAGAGCTGCCCGGCGGTGCCGGTGAGCAGGCCGAGGCCGATCGCGCCGAGCACCGCGGCCATCGCGAACAGCCCGCTCTGCAGCCAGAACCCGTCCGCGTAGAAGGGCAGGGCGAGCAGCACGAGGACGCCTGCGGCGGCCGCGGCGCGGCGCCCGGTGATCAGCTCAGACACGGACGGCCTCCTTCGATCCGAGCAGCCCCGAGGGCCGCACCAGCAGGACGGCGACCATCACCAGGTACGGGGCGATGCCGGGCAGCCCCTCGCCGAGCGCGCCGAGCGCGTCCTGGTAACCGGCGGCGAGGGCGCCGGCCAGGCCGATGGCGAGGCTGCCGGCCAGGGCTCCGGCGGCCGAGTCCAGGCCGCCGAGGATCGCCGCGGGGAAGGCGGCGAGCGCGAGTTGGCCGGTCGAGCGGTCCAGGCCCGGCGCGGGGAAGGCGGCCAGGAAGACCGCGGCGACGGCGGCCAGCGCACCGGCCGCGCACCAGGCGGTCAGCCGCATCCGGCCGAGCCGCACCCCCATCAGCGCGGCGGCCTCCTCGTCGGCGGAGGCGGCCCGCATCGCCAGCCCCCAGCGGGTCCAGCGGAAGGCGGCGAAGACCGCCCCGATCAGGGCGACGGAGACGGCGATCCCGGCCAGCCGGGCCTCGGCGGCGTGCACCCCGCCGATCCGGACCACGGCCGGGCCCCACGGGTCGCCGGTGGCCAGGTAGTCGGCGCCGATCGCCCGGGCCAGCGCGGTCAGCAGCACCAGGTCGGCCCCGATGGTGAGGATGGTGGCGACGTGCGCGCCCGCCCCGCGCAGCCCGCGGGCGGTGAGCAGGTGGAGCAGGCCGGAGGCGGCCGCGGAGGCGGCCGCGCCGAGCAGCACGGCGAACGGGAAGCCGACCGCGCCGTGCGTGGCGGCGACCACCCAGCCGCCGAGCAGCAGGACGGAGCCGTGCGCGAAGTTCATCACCCCGGAGGCCTTGAAGACCACGGTGAAGCCCAGCGCGACCAGGGCGTAGACGGAACCGAGGGCGATCCCGTCGAGCAGGGTTTCGAGGAGCCGGGTCATGCTGCTTCCTCCTGTCCGAGGTAGGCGCGGAGCACCGCCGGGTCCTGCTGGACGGCCTCCGGGGTGCCGTCGGCGATCCGGCGGCCGAAGTCGAGGACGGTGACGGTGTCGGCGAGCCGCATGACCATCCCCATGTCGTGCTCGACCAGCAGGACGGAGATGCCGAGGGCGGCGCGGATCGCGGCGATCGTGTCGGCCGTCTCCAGGCGTTCGGCGGGGTTCATCCCGGCCACCGGCTCGTCGAGCAGCAGCAGTCCGGGTTCGGCGCAGAGCGCCCGGGCCAGCTCGACCCGCTTGCGCACGCCGTAGGGCAGCGCGCCGACCGGCTGGTCGAAGTGGGCCTCCAGGCCGAGGAACCCGGCGATCTCGGCGGCCCGTGCGCGGTGCCGCCGCTGCTCGCGGACGGCGCTCGGCAGGCGCAGGGCGGTGGCGGCGAACCCGGCCCGGGTGAGCCGGTGCCGTCCGAGCATCAGGTTGTCGGCGACGGTGCCCGCGGTGAGCACGATGTTCTGGAAGGTCCGGGCGATGCCGAGCCCGGTGACGGCGTGCGGCGGCATGCCGGTGATCTCCCGCCCGCCGTAGGCGACGCTGCCGGAGGCGGCCCGGTACACGCCGGAGAGCACGTTGAAGCAGGTGGACTTGCCGGCGCCGTTCGGGCCGATCAGGGCGTGCACGGTGCCCGGTTCGACGGTGAACGAGACGTCGTCGAGTGCGGTGAGGCCGGCGAACCGGACGGTGACGCCGCGGACCTCCAGCCGTGCGGCGGCGGGGGCGGTCATGCCGTCCACCTGCGCAGCTCGCGGACGGGCGGACGGGCGGCGGTGGCCGGGCCGTCCTCCTCGGCGGCGCCGAGGTAGAGCCGGCGGACCTCGTCGCCGGCGGCGAGCTCCGCGGCGGTGCCCTCCAGCCGGACGAGCCCGTTCTCCAGCACCAGCGCCCGGTGCGCGACGGCGAGGGCCATCGCGGTGTTCTGCTCCACCAGCAGGACGGAGGTGCCCTGCCGGTTGATCTCCTGCACGATCGCGCCGATCCGCCGCACCATCCGCGGGGCCAGGCCGAGCGAGGGCTCGTCCAGCAGCAGGACGCGCGGATCGGCCATCAGCGCCCGTCCGATCGCCAGCATCTGCTGCTCGCCGCCGGACATCAGGCCGGCCCGCTGGCGGCGGCGCTCGGCCAGCACCGGCAGCAGGGCGAAGACCCGCTCGCGGGCCTCCCTCCGGGTCGCGGCGCCGCGGCGGCCGCGGCCGAGCTCGCCGGCCCGCAGGTTCTCCTCGACCGTGAGATCGGCGAACACCCGTCTGCCCTCGGGGACCTGGACGACGCCCGCGCGCACGGCCAGGGCCGCGTCCTCCGCCAGCGGACGGCCGTCGACCGCCACCGTCCCGGCGGTGATCGCGCCCCGGTGCAGGCCGAGGGTGCCGGAGACGGTCCGCAGCAGGGTGCTCTTGCCGGCCCCGTTGGCGCCGAGGACGGCGGTGATCCGCCCGGCCGGGAGGTCCAGCGAGACCCCGCGCAGCGCCCGGACGGCGCGCCCGTAGGCGACGTGCAGATTCTCGACGGTCAGCGCGCTCGACCGCTCGGGTGGGCTCATGGTGCTCCTTGCGTCCGAGCGCCGGGCCGCGCACACGGGGCAGCAGCCGCTCGGGAGGGTGGGAAGCTCGGGCGACGGGGGCGTCCGCCCGGTTCTGGGTGAGCGGCAGGACACCACGGCGGCGGAGCGGCGGTCCATGGCGGGACGGGCACGCGTTGCGGCTGCACAGCGCCCGGCGGGCCGCGTTGTGAGCTCGACCAGTACCGGCGGCCGGGGCGGCGCGGGCGGTCCGGGAGCGGGGAGAGTGCACGGCAGGTCCGCCGCCGGGGCTTCAGGACGGCCCCGGCGGCGGCGCCGCGGTGTCAGGACGGCAGCAGCCGGTACGCGTCCAGGGCGAGCGACAACTCGACCAGGTGGCGCGGGTGGTTGAGGCTGCGGCCGCTCAACTGCTCGTACCGGCGCAGCCGGTTGAGCACGGTGTTGCGGTGGCAGAACAGCCGGGTGCCGGCCCGCTGGGCGGAGCCGGCGCTGTCCAGCCAGACGTCGAGCGTGCTGAGCATCGACTCGCGGTCCTGGACGTCGAGCTCCAGGACGGCGCCGAGCGCCCGGTCGACCAGCGCGGTGCCGAAGTCGGGGAGGGAGACGACCAGGGCGGTGGGCAGCCGCTCGTGCAGCAGGGCGACGTCGCCGTCGGCGGTGCAAGTGCGCAGCGCGATGTCGGCGGAGCGCCGGGCGGCGCCGATCTCGGCGAGCTCCTCGACGACGGTGCCGATGCCGACCCGGGTGCCGCGGTGGTGGCCGAGGCAGGCGGCGACCTCGGCCGGCTCGGCGTCGCCGAGCAGGACGAGGGCGTGCTCGCCGTCGGTGCCGCGGTGCCGGACGATCCGGACGCCGGGCGGCGGTCCGGCCTGCGCCGGGGCGGCCTCGGCGGGGTGCCGGGGCGGTCCGACCGGTCCGGCGAGGGCGGCGACCGCGTACCGGCCGCGCTCGGGGAGGTCCAGCGCGGCGGCGACGGTGGGCAGGTCGGTGATCCGGGTGGTGCCGTCGAGCAGGGCCTGCACCATGGCGCGGGCGCGTTCGCGGTGTTCGCGGGCGGTCTGGCTCTCGACCAGCCGGTAGGCCTGGGTGATCAGGTCGGAGTGCTCGTCGACGAAGCTCCAGATGCCGGCGGCGCTGTGCAGCAGCAGGTGGGCGTGGTCGGGCTCGCGGCGGGTGGCCGTCTCGACCAGCCGTCGCCAGACCAGGGCCCCGCCGAGCCGGAAGGCGTGCAGCAGGGCGTCCAGCGGGAGTTCGCGCTGGGCGCGGCGGGCGCCGATCTGCCAGGAGCAGAGCCGGGCGGCCTCCCAGGTGCCGGGCGGGTCGAGCAGGGTGCGCACCGAGCTCTCCAGCGAGGTGCGCACCTCCAGCCGCAGCTCCTCGGGGCCGATGGTGGCGGGGTAGGCGGGCTCCCGGGCGCTGATCTGCGCGACGAGCTCGCGGGCGAGTCCGTCGACGTCCTGCAGCAGGTGACCGGCGGTGCGGCGGAGCAGCTGTTCGGAGGCGGTGTCGGCCCGGGACCGGACGGGCCGCCGGGCGGGCGGTTCTTCGGGCAGGCCGCGCAGCCGGGGCTTCGGGGCGGGGCCAGTCGGTGCGGCGGCGGGCGGAGCCAGGGCGGGTGGTCTCACGGGCGCTCCCTCGTCGACTTTCAACTAGCAGTGCTAGTCAAAATCATCCGGCCGGCCCGCACAAGGACGACCGCCGACCTCGGCGGCAGTCGGCCGAATCGTGACCGCGCGCTTGCCGGGGCGTGACCGGACGGCGGACCGCCACGGAGCCCCCGATCGGCCGACACGCCGAGTGCTGCGCCCGGAATACGGTGGTATGACTCGTTCTGTCCCCCGTCCGGACCGGACGGCTGGGGCGGGCGGTGCGGGGGCGCCGCCGTGGACCGACAGCCCGCCGGTCGACCGGCGAACGGCTGGGACGGGAGTGCCATGGACGACTACCCGCTGCTCAACCTCTTCTGGACGATGCTGGAGCTCTTCGTCTTCATCCTCTGGTTCTTCCTGCTTTTCAAGATCATCACGGACATCTTCCGCAGCAAGGACATGGGCGGCTGGGGCAAGGCCGGCTGGACGATCTTCGTCATCCTGCTGCCGCTGATCGGCGTGCTGGTCTACCTGATCGCGCGCGGCGGCTCGATGGCCGAGCGCGACCTGGAGCAGGCGCAGCGGACGGACGAGGCGTTCCAGGCGTACATCCGCCGCGCGGCCGCTGACGGCGGCGGGGGCGGCGGAGCCGGCGGCGCGGGCCGGAGCCACGCCGACCAGCTGGCCAAGCTCGCCGACCTGAAGACCACCGGCGCCATCTCCGAGGAGGAGTTCCAGAAGGCGAAGGCGAAGCTGCTGGCCTGACCGGCCGTCCCGTCCGGGTCCTCGTGTCACTCGAACGGCGGAGCACCGGGCGCCCCTCCACGGGGGCGCCCGGTGCCGTGCGCGCCGGGGGCGGTCCGGCCCTCAGCCCTCGATCCGGTGCTGGGTCCAGAACGAGGTCAGATCGGTGCCGGCCGCGGCCTGGGCCGCCGCCTTGAACTCGGCGGTGGTGCTCACCCCGTACCAGTGCGACTGCGCGTAGTCGTGCAGCAGGGTGCTCATCGCGCCGTCGCCGATCAGCCGCCGCAGGTCGTGCAGGGCGCACTTGCCGTAGGTGTAGACGACGGTGGAGTACCGGGACGCGTGCGCGTCCCAGTACGCCATCGAGTCGGTGATCTTCTCGGCGGAGGACGACCAGGAGACGCTGCTCCAGCAGTTGCTGCCGGTCTTGCCGAGCGCCAGGTCGGTGGCGTAGTCGGTGAACGACTCGTCCAGCCACGGGCTGGTGTACTCGTCGTCACCGACGATCCCGTAGAACCACTGGTGCGCGATCTCGTGGGTCAGCGCGGTGGTGGAGACCAGGTCGAGCACGAAGCCCGGGTACTCCATGCCGCCGAACCAGAAGCCGTTGTCGAGCACCGCGTCCAACTCGGCGTACGGGTAGGCGCCGAAGCGCTGCGCGTGGGCGTCCACCGCGGACTCGGCGGTGGTCAGCATCGACTGGGCGTCACCGGAGGAGATCCCGCTCACCGCGTAGACGTTGACCTTCACGCCCGCCGCCGAGGTGCCGCTGACCTTCGTGAACGGCCCGGCGCCCCAGGCGAAGTCGCGCACCTTGGCCGCCGTGGCCCGGGTGACGGTGCGGCCCGGGGCGCCGGGGGTGTCCACCGAGGTCCCGGTGGCCGGCACCAGCAGGCCGCTGGGGTGGTCCAGGGTCACGTCGAAGTCCGCGGCCAGTGAGTAGAACGACTCCCCGTTGTTGGTGTACGGGTCGAGGTGCCAGCCCGCGGCGTCCCGGACGGCCAGCACCGGCAGCGCGTTGCCGAGGAAGTCGTACGCCCCGTCGTGGCCGAAGCGGTCCGCGCCGCTCGGCACGGTGATGCCGAGGTCGAAGCCGATCGTTCCGCCCTGGCCCTGGGCCAGCGGCGCGGGCAGGGTGACCTTCATCGCCGTGCAGGCCACCGAGAGCGCGGAGGCCGTGCCGCCGGTGACGTTGGTGACGGTGATCGGGGTGCTCGGGCAGCTGCCGTGCGCGTTGTCCCACAGCCGCAGGTACACCTCGGTGAGCGGGGTGGCCGAGGCGTTGGTGAAGGAGGCGCTCTCGTGGCCCGTCCAGGACGCGCCGGAGGCGTCGCTGCTCAGCGAGACGGTGTAGGCCGGTGCGGCCGGGGTCCGGGTGGCGTTCGGCGTCGGGGTGCCGGTGGGGCTCGGCGTCGGTGTCGGTGTCGGGGTGGGCGTGGGTGTCGGGGTGCCGCCGCCGGAGACGTTCAGCGCGATGTCGTCCAGCACGAAGCTGGTCTGCAGGCCGGAGTCCTCGGTGCCGGTGAAGGAGAGCGCCACCGTGCGACCCGCGAAGGAGGAGACGTCGAAGGTCTTCTGCAGGTAGCCGGGACGGGCGTCCAGGTTGGACCAACTCGCCAGCACGGTACCGCCGATGCTCGCGGTGAGCTTGTCGTAGGCGGAGGCGGCGGTGGTCTCCGCGGTGTCCACGTGCAGCCAGAGGCTGAGCGTGGCCGAGGTGCAACCCGCGGGCAGGGTCACCGACTGGGAGAGCGTGTCGGTGTGGGAGGAGCCGTAGCCGTCCAGCCAGGCGAAGGAGCTGCCGCCGTGCGCGGTCTGCCCGCCGCTGGTGATCACTCCGCTCGACGCGGACCAGGGTGAACCGCCGGACTCGAAACCGCCGTTGGCGACCACCTGGGCGGGGGTGCAGGCCGCCGCCGCGGTCGCCGTGGCCGTGGTGGCGCCGGTGGCCGCCACGGCGGCCGCGAGCAGCGCGCCGGCGGCGACCAGGGGGAGAAGGGTGCTTCTCATCGATCCTCTTCGGGTAGGGGACCCTTCCGTGCCGGACGAAGGGTCAACCCGCCCGTACGGAAGGCACGTTGACGACCGGCGGGGATCGGGGCCCGCCGGTCGCGAGGCCGAGAGAAGCGTGACAGCAGCCCGCCCTTTCATTGAAGGGGGCATGCCATAGATTTGGCCGGGTCTTTGCGCGGGCACCGCGGCACCGCGGCCTTCGCGTCCGCCGCGTGCCGGGGAGGGGCCCTACAGGGCGATCACGGCCTCGACGAGGGTGCCGTCGGGGGAGCGGACCACGGTGGTGTCCACCGCGAAGGCGTCGACCAGGTCCAGCCCGCGCCCGAACGCCGCGTCCACGTCGGCCGGCTCGCGGCGCGGAGCGGTCCGCTCGCGCCACCGGCCCCAGTCCCTGACGCGCACCGTCAGCGCGGACTCGCACACCTCGAAGAGCACCGACACGTCCGCACTGCCGCTGTGCAGCACCGCATTGGTCACCAGCTCCGTGACGATCACCGAGAGCGCCTCGGCCACGTCCGCAGGCAACCGCCGGCTGCGCACCAGCGCCCGCCCCGTGGCGCGCAGCCGCGGCACCGACTCGGGCACGGCGGGGAGGGTGACCGAGGCCGTCAGCCGGGAGGGCCGGACCGGAACGTCCGGTCCGGGAGCCAGGGCGACGGGTCTGGAAGAGGTCGAATTCCTCACGCGGGGCTCCTGCCTGCGCGGTGGGCGGCATCGGCGGCGGCCCCCGCCGACCCACGGGCCGCGAGGCCATGACCCGGACCACGCTGCCCGCCTTCCCACGGTCGCGGCAATCAGTGGAGACTGAAGTACGGATACGCAAAGAAAGCCCGGCGGTCCGGTGAACTCCGACAGGGTGGCACGTGTGGACGCACTGAACGAGACCGCGCTGCGGCACCTGCTGGCCCGGGCCTGGACGGCCGACGGCGGCGGCCGCCCCGTCCTGCTGCTCGTCGAGGGCGAGGCCGGCACCGGCAAGAGCCGCCTGCTCGCCCGGCTCGCCCACGGCGTCCCGGTGCCCGTCCGTACCGACCCGCAGGCCGCAGCCCCGGCCGAGGGCCCCGCCGCGGGCCCGGCGCTGCTCCTCGCCGATGACGTCCACCGGGCCGTCCCGGACCGCCGGGCCGCCCTGGGCGCCCTGCTCGCCGACCCGCCGGCCGGCCTCGCCTGCGTGCTCGGCTACCGCCCCGAGGAGCTGGACGAGCCCGGGCTGCCGCTCGGCCCGGACACCGAGTACGCCGCCGGGCTCACCGTCGTCCGCCACCACCTCGGACCGCTCGGCCCCGAGGAGGTCCGGCGGATGGCCGCCGCCGCGCTCGGCGCCGACCGCTGCCCACCCGACCTCGCGGACCGGCTGCACCGGGCGGCCGGCGGCACCGCCCAGGTGGTCGCCGACCTGCTCGACCTGCTCGCCGCCCGGGAAGGCCGGCTCCCGGACGCCTTCGCACCCCCGCCGCGGCTCACCGCCCTCGCCCTGCGCCGCACCGCCGCCCTGCCCGCCGCGCACCGAGGGGTCGTGCACGCCGCCGCCGTCCTCGGTGAACCCGCCACCGCCGCGGAGCTCGCCGAAGTCGCCGGCCTCGCCCCCGACACCGGCCGCACGGCCGTCCAGGCGGCCCTGCGCACCGCGGCCCTGCACGATCACGGCGACGGCCGGTACGGCTTCCGCGTCCCGCTCGCGGCCGCCGCCGTCCGGGACCACCTGACCGGCCCGCACCGGGAGGAGCTGCACGGCCGCGCCGCCGACCTGCTCGTCCGCCGGCAGCCCGTGCCCTGGGAACGGGTGGCCGGGCACCGCCGGGCCTGCGGACGCGAACGCGGCTGGCTTCAGGCCGTCGAACGGGCCGCCCAGCGGCACGCCGACCGCGGAGACCTGGAGCGGGCCGTCGCCCTGCTGGAGTCCGCGCTCGCCACCGGCCCGGTGCCCGAGCACGCCCGCTCCCGACTGGTCACCCTGCTCGCCCGCTCCGCGGTGATGGGCCTGCGCTCCGACCGCACCCTCGCCGTGCTGCAGCACATCGTCGCCGACCACGGCCTCGCCCCCGCCCTGCGCGGCGAGATCCGCCTCGACCTCGGCCTGCTGCTCTGCAACCAGATCGGCCGCTGCACCGACGGCCTGGCCGAGCTGGAGCGGGCCGTCGGCGAGCTCCAGGAACAGCCCGTGCTGCTCGCCCGGGCCATGTCCGCGCTCTCCATGCCGTACTGGCCGGGTGCCCCGCTCGCCGAGAACGTCGCCTGGATCGAACGCGCCCTCGCCGTCTCCGAGCAGGTCGGCGACCCGGTCGTCCGGGCCGCGGTCGCCGCGAATCGGGTCAGCGTGCTGCTCAACATCGGCGACCCCGCCGCCTGGCCGCTGGTCGACGCACTGCCGCGGGACGGCGAACCCGTCGCCGTCCGCCAGCAGGCCGCCCGCGGGCTGTGCAACGCCGCCGACGCCGCCGTCTGGATCGGCCACTACGACCGCTCCCGCGCCCTGCTCGGCGAGGGCGTCGCCCTGGCCGCCCGCAGCGGAGCCTCCTACGCCGAGCAGACCGGCCGCGGCTGCACCCTCGTCCTCGACTGGGCGACCGGCCGCTGGGCCGGCCTCGCCGGCCGCGCCGGCGCCCTGGTCGCCGAGGCCGGCGACATGCCCTTCATCGCCTCCGACGCCCGGCTGGTGCTCGGGCTGCTCGCGCTGGCCCGCGGCGCCTGGGCCGAGACCGAGGAGTACCTCTCCGGCCCGGACGCCCCGGACCGCGACCACGGCCCCGTCCCGCTGTCGGCCGCCTCCTCCGGCGCACTGATCCGGCTCGCCCTCGCCCGCGAGGACGTTGCCGGTGCGGCCGCCGAGGCCGCCCTCGCCTGGGACCGGCTGCGCGCCAAGGGCGTCTGGGCCTGGGCCGCCGAACTCGCCCCCTGGGCCGTCGAGGCGGCCGCCCGCGCCGGGGCCGCCGCGACCGCCCGCGAGATGGCCGCCGAGTTCGCCGCCGGCCTCGACGGCCGGGACGCCCCCTCCGCCGAGGCCGCCCTGCACTGGACCAGGGCCGCCCTCGCCGAGGCCACCGGCGACCCGAAGACCGCCCGCACCCACTACGAGCGGGCCGCCGCCGGCTACCGGTCACTGCCCCGCCCGTACCACGCCGCCCTCACCGCCGCCGCGGCCGCCCGCTGCACCCTGGAGGCCGGCGACACCGGCACCGAGGCCGCGGTCGAGGCACTGGCCGACAGCGCCGCCGCCTTCGAGGCGCTCGGCGCCACCTGGGACGCCGCCCGGACCCGGGCCGAACTGCGCGGCCACCGTCCGCCGGAGGACCGCCGCGGGCCCGGCCGCCCCGCCTACGGCGACCTGCTCTCCCCGCGCGAGGAGGAGGTCGCCCGGCTCGCCGCCGCCGGGATGACCAACCGGGAGATCGCCGCCGCCCTGCACCTGTCCCCGCGGACGGTCGAGCAGCACGTCGCGCGGGCCCTGCAGAAGACCGGAGCACGCTCCCGCCAGCAGCTCACCGCGGTGCCGCGGGCCGTCGTCCCGACCGAACCGGATTGATTGCGTATCCGTGGAATCCGGGCTCCGGATTCCGGGTCGCCCGCCGGGTGCGGCAGGCTCACCACGGGCGGCGCCGCACGTGATCCGGTCGGCGCCGCACGGGGGCCCGCCGCGACCGCGGCCCGCCCCCCGCACGTAGGCGCGGGAGGCACCGCGGCGGACCACCGCGGAGCCTCCCGTCACGCGTGTCAGGGGCGCCCCCACGCGCCCCCATGTGGCATCCGTACGCCTTTGACGACAGCTCTAGTGGCCTCGGGCGATCCACTCCTCCAGGTGCGGGGCCTCCGTGCCGATGGTGGTGGAGTCGCCGTGGCCGGTGCGGACGACCGTCTCCGGCGGCAGGACGAGCAGCCGCTCGCTGATCGAGCGGATGATCGTCGGGAAGTCGGAGAAGGACCGGCCGGTGGCACCGGGGCCGCCCGCGAAGAGGGTGTCCCCGCTGAACACGGTGCCGAGGTCGGGCGCGTACAGGCAGACCGCGCCGGGGCTGTGCCCCGGGGTGTGCAGCACGGTCAGCTCGGTGCCGGCCACCGTCAGGCGCTGCCCGTCCGCCAGCTCGCCGTCCGGCTTGAACCCCGGGTGGGTCTGCTGCCAGAGCACGCCGTCCTCCGCGTGGAGCAGGACGGGCGCGCCCGTCCGGTCGGCGAGCCCGGGGGCGGCGTTGACGTGGTCGTTGTGCCCGTGGGTGCAGACGATCGCGAGCAGCCGCCGGTCGCCGACCGCGGCGGCCACCGCCTCGGCGTCGTGGGCCGGGTCGATCACCAGCACCTGCTCGTCGTCGCCGACGATCCAGACGTTGTTGTCGACCTGCCAGGTGCCGCCGTCCAGCGTGAACTCGCCGGAGGTGACCAGGTGTTCGATCCGGGCGGCCATCAGAACAGCACCACCGATCGCAGGACCTCGCCCTTGTGCATCCGCTCGAAGGCCTGCTCGACGCCGTCCAGCGGGACGGTCTCGCTGACGAAGGCGTCCAGGTCGAGGCGGCCCTGCAGGTAGAGGTCGATCAGCATCGGGAAGTCCCGGCTCGGCAGGCAGTCCCCGTACCAGGAGGACTTGAGGGCGCCGCCGCGGCCGAAGACGTCCAGCAGCGGCAGCTCCAGCTGCATCTCCGGGGTGGGCACGCCGACCAGGACGACGGTGCCGGCGAGGTCGCGGGCGTAGAAGGCCTGCTTGTAGGTCTCGGGGCGGCCGACCGCGTCGATGACCACGTCCGCGCCGTTGCCGCCGGTCAGCTCGCGGATCGCCTCGACGGCGTCCGCGGCGGAGGAGTCCACGGTGTGGGTGGCGCCGAGCTTCTGCGCGGCGGCGAGCTTGCGGGCGTCGACGTCGACCGCGATGATCCGGGACGCGCCGGCCAGTCGGGCACCGAGCACGGCCGCGCTGCCCACACCGCCGCAGCCGATCACCGCGACGGAGTCGCCGCGGCCCACCCCGCCGGTGTTGATCGCCGCGCCGAGGCCGGCCATCACGCCGCAGCCCAGCAGGCCCGCCGCGGCGGGTGAGGCGGCCGGGTCGACCTTGGTGCACTGGCCCGCCGCGACCAGCGTCTTCTCGGCGAAGGCGCCGATCCCGAGCGCGGGCGACAGCTCCGTGCCGTCGGTCAGCGTCATCTTCTGCTTCGCGTTGTGGGTGGCGAAGCAGTACCACGGCCGGCCGCGCCGACAGGCCCGGCAGTCGCCGCACACCGCACGCCAGTTGAGGATCACGAAGTCACCCGGGGCGACGTCGGTGACGCCCTCGCCGACCGACTCCACCACGCCCGCGGCCTCGTGGCCGAGCAGGAAGGGGAACTCGTCGTTGATGCCGCCCTCGCGGTAGTGCAGGTCGGTGTGGCAGACACCGCAGGCCTGCACCTTCACCACCGCCTCTCCCGGCCCCGGGTCGGGCACCACCACCGTCACCACCTCGACCGGCGCACCCTTGGACCGCGCGATCACACCCCGTACCTGCTGGGCCATCAGAGCAGCACTCCCTCGTCGTGGGGCCCGGCCGCCCCGCCCGTCGCGCGGCGGCCGGGTGTTCCGTGGACCAATCTATCCGATCTGTCCACATTTCCATGGGAATTGCTGCCGATCAGGGCAGATCAGAAGGCGGACACCCAGTACGGCGAGACGTTCATCCAGCCGTTGCCCCGGGCGCCGTTCAGCCGGCCCGAGGACGTCCGGGCCAGGGTGTACCAGGAGTCCACGTAGTCCGGGTCGTCCGTCCACCACTCGGTGGGGATCGCGTCCAGCACCGCGTTGACCAGCGGGATGTACGCGCCCTGGTCGGTGACCGTGAGCAGGACGGCCGCGATGGCCTTGGCGAGGGCCTGGTAGTTGGTGCTGCCGTCCTCCTCCATCAGCACCACGTCGGCCAGGTCGTACTTGTAGTTCGACCAGTTCACCAGGATCTGGTTGGGCCGGTAGACCGTCCCGTCGTAGTCCAGGTACGGCATGTCGACCGGGTCGACCCGCACCTTGCCGTCCGTGCCGAAGCCGGTGACCAGGGCGTACATCTCGGCCGCGCCCTTGAACCACGGCTCCTCGTCGTCGGACACCTCGATCGCGTCGATCTTCGTGCCCCACCAGCCGCCCGCGGCGGCGGCCTGCGGCTTCACCGCGACGCCGCCCAGCGTGCGGCGGAGGATCTCGGCGCCGCCGGCGAGCGCCCGGGTCACGTCGAGGTCGACCAGGTAGACCGGTTGCCGGGGCACCTGCGTTGCGTCCAGGACGTGCGCCCGGCCCCGGGCGTCGTAGGCGGTGAGGGTGGTGGCCCGGTCGCTCGCCGGCGCGGCCGCGACCCAGGGCGCGGTGCCCGCGTCCAGTGCGGCGCGCATCGACGGGTCGCCGAGCCGCAGCCGCAGCAGCGGGCCGGTCGCGGCGTCCAGGCCCTTGGCGGCCAGGACGCGGGCGTTGCCGTCGGCGACCGAGGCTGCGAGCCGGTGGGCGGCGGCGCCGGAGGCACGCGAGGCGAGGGTGCCCGGGTCGACCTCGGCGCCACCGCGGACGGCGGCCCGCAGGCCGTCCCGCCAGGCGGCGTCACCGAGCGAGGCGGCGACCGCCCGCGCGGTCTCCTCCTCGACGGCCTGCACGGCGGAGTGTGCGCGGCCGGGCTGCGGCGGGGCCTCCGCCCGGGCGCTCGCGGTCTGTGCGGCGGCCCCCATGACCAGGGCGAGGACGGCGCCGACCGCGCCGACTCTCAGGGTGCTGATGGTGCTCAACGGTCCTCCATGGCTGGGTGTACGGAGTGCGCCCGCCACCCGTGGGCCACGGCAAGTTGACGCTCGTCGGCTTCCGCGTGGGGGCGGTGTTGAGTGAGCCAGGACAGCGAAGCAACCCCGTCGTGCCCGCGTCAAGGCTGCGCGGAGCACCTGCCTGACGAACAGTCAGTGTCGCTGCGGGGCAGCTGGCCACCACCCGAAGGGGGGCGCCGGGAGAGTGTCGGGTCCATCATGCCGGGTCGGAGGGGGTCGGCGGTAGGACGGAGAGCACCCCGGTTCGATCTTGTCCGGGGCGGGGCGCACCCCGCACACTCGACGGACCCACCCCTTCCCACGCGCCCGGACTCCCCTGCGGAGGCACCGGGGCGTCCGCCGTGCTGCCCTGACGGCGGGTCGGGCCGATCGGGGTGGCGACGCGAAGGGGAAGCGGAATGAACAACGACGCCGTCCTGCGGGCCCGGGTGCTGCTGCTCGGCACGGGGAAGCTCAGCAGGCTCCAGCGGGTCACCGCGCACCGGCTGCTGGCCGTGGACAGCCCGGCCGTCCACCTGCCGAAGCTTTCCCGCGCCCTGGTGAAGCTCGGCAAGGAGATCGCGCACCTCCCGGAGGCCCGGCTCGCCCTGCTGGACGAGGCGGTGGCGGCCGCCGGGGCGATGGACCCCGCCGACCCCCACCGCCCGCAGGTGCTCGCCGAGGCGCTGGACGCCCGGCGCGAGCAGCTCCACGCCATGGGCCGGACCGCCCACGGACCGGCGGGCGGTCAGTAGAGCGTCGGCACCCCGCCGCCCTCCGTCCGGGTGACCTCGACGCCGGGCATGCCTCGGGTCCAGCGGTCGGTGACGGCGGCGAGGGTGTCGGCGTCCGGCGGGGTGCGGCCGAGGCCGACGGCGAAGCGGGCGGTGGCGGGGCCGGTGGCGAACGGGTGCGGCCAGGCGTGCGCGTCGGTGGCACCGGCCTCGTCGAGGGCGGCGACCAGGGCCCGCATCCGGCCGCGGACGAGGCCGAGCAGGGTCTCGAACTCCTCGGCCCGGCCCGGCCGTACCGTCACCACCGCCCAGGCGGCGTGCCGCCGGTGCAGGGGCGGCGGGGCGAGCAGGCCCGGCTGCGGGTCGGTGCCGGTGGCGGCCGCCGACTCCAGGAGCTCCCAGGCCCGGTAGAGCTCCTGGGTGAGCAGCTCCCGTCCGCCGGTGGTGACCTGGGCGGTGCAGGAGCGGACGGGGGCGGTCGGGGTGGTGACGGTGACCGGCCCGGGCGGGCCGACCTGCGGGCCGACCGGTTCGCGCCAGTCCCAGGCCGCCCAGCTGCCGAAGAAGTGCCGCAGCAGGTCCTCGCCGTCGAGGTCCGATGCCTCCTGGACCGTCCGGGCGGCGAGGAGCGCCCAGGCGAGTCCGGGCAGCCCGCCGAACGGCGCCGAGTCCAGGCCGCGGGCCCTCGCCCAGGCCTTGACCTCCCGTGCCAGGGCGGCGAAGGCGGCCCGCCGCGGGCCGACGGCGGCGAGCAGCGCGTCGGCGTCGGAGACGGCGCTGAGCGCCAGGGCCGCTGCCTCGCCGAGTTCGGCCCGCCGCTCGACCGCCTCCGCGGGGTCGAGCGGGCCCGTCGGCACGACCACCAGGTCGACCGCCAGCCCGTCGACGGTGAAGCGCAGGCCCGGTACCCGGGCGCCGACGACCTGCCGCAGCCGGACGGCCTCCGGCAGCGCGGCCGCCACCCGGGCGGCGAGTGCGGGCGGGTCGGGCTCGCCGGGCAGTGCGGCGACCAGGTCCAGGTCGGCGCCGGGCAGGGCGCAGCCCGTCCGCCGTGATCCGACGAGGTGCAGCACGCCCTCGCCGAGGGCTCCGGCGAGCCGCCGGGCGGTGCGGTCGGCGAGCGCGTCCGGTGCCGGGTCGGGGGCCGGTGCGGCGGGCTCGGGGAGCCAGCGGAGCTCCCCGGTGCCGAGGGTGAGCACGGCGCGCGGCCGCATCGGTTCCCCGGCGCGCCGCGAGAGCAGCACCAGCTCGCCGACCGGGGCCGCGGCCTCGGGCAGCCGTGCGGTGCACTCGGCGACGAGTGCCCACGGGTCGTCCGTCCGGCCGAGGCTCAGGTGAGGGGTGAAGCCCTCCGAGCGTCCGCGGCAGCGCGGGAACCGCTCCAGCAGGGACCGGTGCAGGGCCTGCCACGGCCCGGCGCCGTCGGCGGCCGGGTCCAGCCAGACGGTGGAGCCGCTGCGGTGCCGGAAGCCGTGCACCCCGGCCAGCCGGGCGGTGAACGGCGCCGCCTCGGAGGCGGCCTCCGCGAGCAGCGGTGCGGCCTGTTCGAACTCGGCCTCGGGGACGAACCCGTACAGCACGTTGACGTGCGGCGGCCAGCGGTGGATCTGCGGGTCGTGCTCGGCCCGGACGGCCTGGATCGCGGGCCACAGCGCGTCCGGCGGCAGCCAGGCGAGGGCGGTGCGCACCGACGGGCCGACGTCGAAGACGCCGCCGGGTGCGGCCCCGCCGGGGCCCAGTTCGACCGCCACACCGTAATGGTCCGACGGGTGGAGGCCGTCCGCGGCCGGGCGGTCGCCGAGCAGGACGGCGGAGCGGGCCTGCGGACCGCCGGGGCGCAGCAGCACGCGGTCCAGCCGGGAGGCCCGGCCGGAGAGCGAGGAGACCGCGGCGAGCGGATTGGCGCCCGGGTCGAAGGTGGGGGTGCCGTCCTCGGGGCCGTGCACCGCGCTCCACGCGTCCTGCAGTCCGAGGACGGCGGCCGGGCCCTCGGCACCGCCGCGGCCGTCGTTGAAGTCGCCGGCCAGCACCAGGTCGCCCTCGACGCCGGCCAGGCCCTCGGCGATCCGGGCCAGTTCGGCCCGTCGGCGGGCCGGCCCGTCCTCGCTGTGGTCGCTGGTCAGGTGGGTGGCGGCCACGGTGAGCGGCCCGCTGCCGGTGTCGACGACGACCGCGGCGAGCGCCTTGTGCGGGCCGAGCGGGTGCCGGCCGGCCTCCAGCACGGGCAGCCGGCTGAGCAGCAGCAGTCCGCAGTCGGGCACGTCCCGTCCGCGGGGGTCGGTGCCGACCGTCCAGCCGTCCCGCAGCCAGGGCTCGCGCAGCAGCAGGTCGACCAGGGCCGGTTCGACCTCCTGCAGGGCGATCACGTCGGCGTCCGTGCGGGCGAGTGCCGCCAGCAGCAGCGGGCGGCGGCGCGCGGTGTCGATCCGCTCGCTGTCGTAGCGGTCCCAGAGGGTGTTCCAGGTGACGACCCGGACGGTGCCGCGCGGCAGCCGGCCGGCCGGGCGGTCGGCGGGCCGCCAGGCGGAGCCGTCCCAGGTGTGCGGGGTGCGGGCGGTGAAGAACGGTGCGTGCAGCCGCCGCCCGTCGCCGGCCCGGCCGGCCGCGGTGGTGTCCAGCCGGTCCACCCCGGCGGCGCGGTCCCAGACCGTCTCGCCGTCGGCCTCCACGCAGAGCACCCGGTGCCAGGGGATGTCGCCGCCCGGGGCGAAGCCGTCCAGCGGGACGCGCTCGGGGTCGGCGCCGCGCTGCTGGACGACCAGCACGAACCGGGACGGGTCGAACCGGGCGTCCCAGCGGACGCGGTGGTAGATCTCCTCGCTGGTGCGCATCAGGCGTCCTCCCCGTCGATCGTCCCCGCCGTGTCCTCGACGGCGCCGGCCTCGCCGACGTACCAGGTGCGGTGCGCCTCGCCCGCGTACGGCGGGCCGAACCGGTGCAGTTGCTGGGCGAGGACCCCGGACGGGACGGGGTGCGGCCGCACGCCGTTGCGGCGGACGAGTTCGGCCTCGCCGACCAGCAGCACCGCCTGGGTGACCAGGGCGTCGCGGCGCTGCGCGATGCCCTGCACGAGCGAGCGCTGCTGCCGGTTGAGCGAGGTGGCGTCCCACACGACGGTGCCGCCGCGGGCGAGCGCGGCGTCCAGCCGGTCCAGCCCCTCGCGCAGCACGTCCCCGTTGGCCCGCTGGTCGCCGCGGTCGCCGCGCTCCTCGCGCAGCCCGTCCAGCGAGATCCGGGCGGCGGTGCCGGGCAGCCGCTCGGCGAAGACGCTCTTGCCGCTGCCGGACGGGCCGACCAGGTGCACCAGGTGCGGGAAGGCGCCCGAGCGCCACCGCCAGGCCGCGGCCACGGCGTCGTCCACCCCGGTGACCCGGCCGAGCGCGAACGCCTCCCGGGCCTCGGCCCAGCAGCGGTCGGCGGCGTCCGGCCGGAGACCGGCGAGCGCCTCGCGGAGCCCCGTGCGGAGGGCGGCGAGCGGGGCCTCGCCGAGCAGTCCGGCGTCCTCGGCGTGCAGCGCCGACCAGGCGGCCTGTTCGCGGGCGTCGTCCGCCTCGGCGTCCGTCCGGCCGGCGGTGACGGCGGCGGCCACGGCGTGCAGCACGCCGAGGTCCGCGGCCTGGGCCAGCCGGACGAGGCCGGCCCGGCGGTCCTCGTCCGGGTAGGGGCGTTGCACGACGGGGTGCAGGCCGACCAGGTCGGCGACCCGGCGGGCGAGCGGCATGCCGAGCGGTGCGGCGAGCGTGGTGGCGAGCCGGGCCCGGTTGCTGCCGGGCAGGGCGGCCGCCAGGACGCCGGCCAGCCGGGCGTCGCCGCGCCGGCCGAGGACGTCGAGCCGGGCGGAGACCTCGGCCGCGGCCGCCTCGGCGGCCGGTGCCCGCTCCGGGTCGAGTCCGGCGGCGCCGAGCAGGGCGGGCAGGTCGGCGGGCGCGCCGGAGCGCACCGCCCAGAGGGCGGCCGCCGGGCCGAGGCCGTTCTCCACGACCGCGGCGTGCATCCAGTGGGTGTCGGTCCGTACGTGGTGCGGGCGGACCCACTTGGCGACCCGCTGCCCGAACTCCGCGCGGGGGAAGCCCTCGGCGGTGCGGACGACGTACCCCTCGACCCGTTCGGTGTCGAACCGCAGGGCGCGCAGGGCCTTCTCGTGGAGGACGCCGCGCCACAGCACCCGCGGGGCCGGGACGCCGAGGCGGCGCAGGAAGCGCACGGTGTCGTCCCAGCCGAGGCAGTGGTCGGTGTCGTCCCAGACCGAGAATCCGTAGAACCAGCTGTCCAGTTCGCGGTAGGCGAGCGAGTGCCGGGCGAACAGGTTCTCGCCGCAGACCCGCCAGCCGGCCGGGACCGCCGGGCCGATCCGGCCCTGCAGGGCCTTCACCCAGGTGCGCGAGGGGTGGTGGCCGGAGTCCAGCGAGCGGGCGTGCAGGCCGTCCCGGTAGAGGGTGGTGTTCTCGCCGTCCAGCTTCTCGGTGACGACGACCTCCCGGCCGCGCAGCCCTTCGAGGCCGCCCGCTCGGACGTCGTCCGCCGAGGCCCCCGGCGACCAGGGCAGGTGCGGGGTCCGCGGGTAGCTCACGCGCATGATCCGCTCCTGGTCGGGGTGGTGGGACCCCGTCACTGTAGGAGGCGGCCGCCGACCGATCCATCCAATTTGTCACCCTCGGCCGTCCCCGGCCGGACGGTCAGCGCGGGGGGAGGGGGACGCCGGTGCCGGGGGCGGTGGGTGCCCAGGTCGGCTCCGCAGTGGCGGTCTTCGGGTCGGTCTCGTTCATTCCGATCTTCCAGCCGTCCTCGCCGGCGTTCCCGTCGAGACGGAGACGCAGGGCCATGCGCCGGCCCGTGTCGTGGAAGTAGAGCACCACGGCCTGCCGGTCGATCGCGGGCCCCATGAACTCGGCGGTGACCCTGCCCTGCGCGCCCTTGCCGAAGGCCTCCACCCAGATCTTGGCATTGGTCAGCGCCCGGGTCTTCGAGCCGTCGGAGGTGGCCAGGGCCGACAGCCGCCCGGCGTCGCCGTCGGCCATCCGCCAGACCGCCTTCTGCACCACCTCCAGGGTCTCCGAGGACGGGTACCCGGCCACCTGCAGCGCGGTGTGGTCGGCGTAGTCGTTGGTGTACTCCACGTCCGGGTCGGAGGGGAGGCCCAGGTAGACCACGACCACCGCAAGGGTGAGCACCGCTGCGAACAGGGCACTCGTGCGGTTCTGGGTCATCGGCGGGCTCCCGACGGTGTCGATCATGCGGATGGTCCGCGACACCCTAGCGCCCGTGGAACCCCGGGCCGGAGGCCGTCCCGCGCGCGCCTACGAGGTGCCCAACCGCCGTGGACCCGCGTGGGCGGGGGTCTGGTCGGCGGGGGCCGTGCGGTGGGGGAGGGCCAGGGCGAGGGCGGTGCCCGCGGTGCCGGCGAGGGCGAGGAGGGCGAAGGACGGGCCCAGGGCGTTCTCCAGGGCGGGGCCGGCCGGGTGCGGGGTGCCGGCGAAGAGGGCGAGGGCGGTGGTGGCGGAGGCCACGCCGAGGGCGGGGCCGGTGTTCATGGCGGTCTGCTGGAGTCCGCCGGCCACCCCGGCGTGGGCGGTGGCGGCCCGGCGGACGACCACCGCCGTCGCGGCGACCATCACCGTGCCGAACCCGGCCCCCATCAACAGGAATCCGGCACCGGTGGACAGCGCCCCGGCCGTCCGGTCCAGCCGGGCGAGCACCAGGACGCCGGCGGTGAGCAGCGCCATGGCCGAGGCGATGGTCCGCCGCGGTCCGTACCGCTTCAGCAGGACGGGGGCGAGCGGCGCGGCGAGCACCATGGCGGCGGCCAGCGGCAGCGCGTGCAGGCCGGCCGAGAACGGGTCCAGTGCCAGGACGTCCTGCAGGTACCAGCCGGCGAGGAAGAGCGTGCCGAACATGGCCGCCGAGGCGGTGACCAGGACGCCGAGCGAGGCGGCCACGGCCCGGGAGCCGACCAGGTCCGGGGGCACCAACGGGCTTGCGGTGCGCCGTTCGTGCCGGACGAAGGCGGCGCCGGCCGCCGCGGCGGCGAGGGCTCCGAGGGCGGCGGACGCCGTCCACCCGGTCCCCGGCAGGCCGACCAGGGTGTGCACCAGGCAGGCCAGGGCCGTGCCGAGCAGCGCGGCGCCGACCGGGTCGAGCCGTACGGGTGCGGAGGCCGCGCTCGCGGAGGGCGCCGGGGGTGTGCCGCGGAGGCCGAGCGCCAGCACACCGATCACCAGTGCGGGAAGGACGTTGAGGGCGAACACGGCCCGCCAGCCGAGTGCGGTGACCAGGGCCCCGCCGAGGACCGGGCCGGCTGCTGCGGCGGCGCCGATGGCGCTGGTCCGGATCGCGACGGCGGTGGCCAGCCGTTCCGACGGGTAGGCGGCGCGGAGCATGCCGAGGGTGGCGGGCTGCAGGAGGGCGCCGAAGACGCCCTGGACGATCCGCAGGGCGATCACCCAGCCGATGCCGGGGGCGAGCCCGATGCCGGCCGAGGCCGCGCCGAAGCCGAGCGTGCCGACGGCGAACACCCGCCGGTGCCCGTACCGGTCGCCGAGCCGCCCGGCCAGGACCAGCAGGCTCGCCACGGCGATGAGGTAGCCGGTGCTGGTCCACTGGACCTGGGCGAAGTCCGCGTGCAGGTCGCGCTGCAGGGCGGGTTGGGCGACGGTCAGCACGGTGCCGTCCAGTGCGACGAGGACGGCGCCGGTGGTGCTCGCGGCCAGGGTGAGCCGGGGGGAGGGGCTCATGGCTGCACCGTCCCGAGGTGGGCGTCGAGCGCGGCGTGCAGCAGCGGTTCCACGTCCTCGGAGCCGGTGGCGAGCTGCAGGCTGCCCCACTCGCGGAGCTGGGCGATGCCGTGCAGGTTGGCCCAGAGCGCGGCGGCGGCGACCTCCGGGGCGGCGCCGGTGCGCGGACGGGCCCGGGCGACCAGGTCGACCAGCATCCCGAACAGCGGCAGGCTGGTCTCGCGCAGGCCCAGCCGGCCGCTGGCCAGCAGGTCGTGGCGGAACATCAGCTCGAACATGCCGCGGTCGCTGCGGGCGAAGTCGAGGTAGGCCCGGCAGAGCGCGGTGAGCCGCTCCCGCGGGTCGGCGTCCTCCCCGGTGCCGGCGGCCGCGGCGACGGCCCGGGCGGCGAGCTCGGCGAATCCCCGCCGGGCGATCGCGGACAGCAGCTCCAGACGGGTGGGGAAGTACCGCCGCGGCGCGCCGTGCGAGACGCCGGCGCGGCGGGCGATCTCGCGCAGGGTGAGGGCCTGCACCCCCTCGGCAGCCAGCAGTTCGACCCCGGCCCCGATCAGCCGCTCACGCAGCCCGATGTTCTCCTCGTTCATGGTGGACAGTGTCTACACCAGGTTCGTAGACACTGTCTACTCGCTTTCGTCGCGGGAGCGCTCCCCTCGGGATCGCCGAACGGCCGTCGTGTGCACGCCTCTTGACGTGCTCTCAGCGGACTGGCTTCACTGGCTTTTGGGAGCGCTCCCATACTGCGCTGCCCGAATCCCCACCCCCGTTCCCCCGTCCCAGGAAGGCCCCACCCGTGCCTCCAGCCACCGCCGCCCGCCGGCTGCCGCGCCGCGCGGCCGCCGTCCTGACCGGCCTCGCCCTGGCCGCCACCGGGTTGACCGGCGCGCTCGCCGCCCCCGCCACCGCGGCCACCGCCGCTGCTGCCGCCGACACCCCCGTCCGGGTCAACCAGCTCGGCTACCTGCCGAACGGCCCCAAGCGCGCCACCGTGATCAGCAGCGCCACCGCCCCGCTCGCCTGGCAGCTGCGCAACGCCGCCGGGACGGCCGTCGCCTCCGGCTCCACCACCGTGCACGGCGCCGACCCGGCCTCCGGCCAGGCCACCCACCTGGTCGACTTCACCGCCTACGGCACCGCGGGGACGGGCTACACCCTGGTCGTCGACGGCCGCGCCAGCCACCCCTTCGACATCTCGGCCGCGCTCTACGACGGCCTGCGCGCCGACAGCATGTCCTTCTTCTACCAGCAGCGCAGCGGCATCCCGATCGACGCCTCGCTCGCCGGCGCCGCCTGGGCCCGCCCGGCCGGCCACCTCGGCGTCGCCCCGAACAAGGGCGACACCTCGGTGCCCTGCCAGGCCGGGGTCTGCGACTACGGCCTGGACGTCCGCGGCGGCTGGTACGACGCCGGCGACCAGGGCAAGTACGTGGTCAACGGCGGCATCGCCACCTGGCAGCTGGTCAACTCCTTCGAACGCGCCCACCGGGCCGGCACCGACGCCGCCCTCGGCGACTCCACCCTGAAGGTGCCCGAGCGCGGCAACGGCGTCCCCGACGTGCTCGACGAGGCCCGCTGGGAGCTCGACTTCCTGATGCGGATGCAGGTCCCCGTCGGGAAGCCGATGGCCGGCATGGCCTTCCACAAGGTCCACGACGCCCAGTGGACCGGACTGCCGACCCGCCCCGAACTCGACTCCCAGCAACGCGAACTGCACAAGCCGTCCACCGCCGCCACGCTCAACCTGGCCGCCACCGCCGCCCAGTGCGCCCGCGTCTACGCCCCGTACGACGCCGCCTTCGCCGCCAAGTGCCTCGACTCCGCCCGCCGCGCCTGGGCCGCCGCCAAGGCCGACCCGAACGTCCTCGCCCCCGGTACCGACAGCACCGGCGGCGGCGCCTACGACGACGCCGACGTCTCCGACGAGTTCTACTGGGCCGCCGCCGAACTCCTCGCCACCACCGGCGAGGCGCAGTACCGCGACGCCGTCACCTCCTCCGCCCTGCACACCGCCCCCGCCGACGCCATCTGGTGGGGCGGCACCGCCACCCTCGGCCGGATCACCCTGGCCACCGTCCCCGGCGTCGCCCTGCCCGCCGACGACCTCGCCCGCCTGCGCGGCCGGCTCACCGCCGCCGCCGACGGGTACCTCGCCACCATGGCCGGCCAGGGCTACGCCGTCCCGATCGCCGCCGACGGCTACGTCTGGGGCTCCAACAGCTCCGTCGCCAACGACGCCGTGGTGATGGCCGTCGCCTACGAACTCACCGGCCAGCAGCGCTACCGGGCGGGCGCCCTGGAGTCCCTCGACTACCTGCTCGGCCGCAACGCCCTCGACCGCTCCTACGTCACCGGCTACGGCGAGAACGCCTCCGAGAACCAGCACCACCGCTTCTGGGCCCACCAGAACGACGCCTCGCTGCCGCACCCGCCCGCGGGCTCCTTCGCCGGCGGCCCCGACTCCGGCCTGCAGGACCCGGTCGCGGCCGAGAAGCTGGCCGGCTGCGCCCCCGCCGCGTGCTACGTCGACGACATCGGCTCGTACTCCACCAACGAGGTCGCGATCAACTGGAACGCCCCGCTGGCCTGGCTCGCCGCCTTCGCCGCGGAGCACCCGGGCGGGCCGCAGCCGACCGTGCCCGCCGTGCAGGTGGCCCCGGCCGCGGTGACCGTCCCCGAGGGCGGCTCCGCCGCGGTCGCCGTCCGGCTGTCCGCAGCCCCCGCGCAGAACGTCACCGTCACCGTCGCCCGCACCTCGGGCGACACCGACCTCGCCACCGCCGCCTCCCTGGTGTTCACGCCCGCGAACTGGGCGACCGCCCAGCAGGTGACCGTCTCCGCCGCCCAGGACGCCGACACCGCCAACGGCAGCGCCGTCTTCACCGCGGGCGGCACCGGGGTCGAGGCCGGCGCCTTCACCGCCACCGAAGCGGACGACGACACCGCCCCGCCCGCCGCCCCCTGCACCGTGGCCTACAAGGTCGACAACGCCTGGGGCACCGGCTTCACCGCGACCGTCACCGTCAAGAACACCGGCACCACCACCGTCAACGGCTGGACGGCCGGCTGGACCTACCCCGGCGACCAGCGCATCACCAACGCCTGGAACGCCACCGTCACCCAGACCGGCGCCGCCGTCACCGCCAAGGACGCCGGCTGGAACGGCACCCTCGCCCCCGGGGCCACCGCGAGCTTCGGCTTCCAGGGCGCCTACTCCGGCAGCAACACCCCTCCCGCGCAGTTCACGCTCAACGGCGCCGCCTGCAGCTGACACCGCAGCACGGCCTGCCGCAGCCCGTGCGGGGCACCCGGCCCACGGGTGCCCCGCACCGCCGCCCGTACCCGTCCGCCCCGTCCGGCAGCGCCACGCCCGGCTGCGGGTCCGGCACACCACCGCGCTGCCGGCGAACCACGTCACCGCCGTCACGCCCGCCGACGCCCGCGACGGCGGCAAGGACCTCCGGATCGGCGGGCGGAACGGCGCCCTCCAGTGGAACCGCGAGTCCGACGACGCGACGCTCCCGGTGCAGAGCCGCCCTGGGCCCGTCCCCGATCGCCTGCTGAGCCGGTCCGCAGCGCCCTGATCAGATCGCGCTGTACAAGGCGAGCAGCACGGTCGGGACGGCGGCCAGGCCCGCGCCCGTCCACCAGAACCGCCGGCCGCGCAGGCCCGTCAGCCGGGCCACCCCGAGGTTGACGAGGAACCAGAGCGCGACGGTGCCCGCCCACAGCGGGCCCAGCAGGAGGATCCACGGCAGGATCCCGTCGTTGTCGTTCGGATCCCGGCTGCCGAGGCCGATCCAGACCAGCGGGTAGCTCCGCACGAAGAGCAGGAGCACGAGCAGCGCGGGCACGCCGAGGCAGCCGGTGAGGAGATTGGCCAGCGCGACCGCCGTCCAGCGGGCGCGGCCCGGCCGTGCGGTCCCGTCCGTGGCCATGGTCCCCCTCCGAAGATCGTGATCGACGACCGACCGTACCCCTCCGCCGGGAACGGCCGGATGTCGGTGGGCAGGGCTAGCCTGCGGCCATGTCCGAGAACCGGGGGAGTGCGGCGGGGGCCGGTGTGCCCGGGCTGGTGCAGGTGGACGGCTGGCTGGCCGAGCGGGGCTGCGCCGGGCTGCTGGCGCGGATCGACGCCGAGCCCTGGTCGGCACAGCTGCGGCGGCGGGTGCAGCACTACGGCCACCGGTACGACTACGGCCGGCGCGGCCTGGCCGCCGGGCCGGCCGCCGAGCCCGCCCCGCCGCTGCCGGACTGGGCGCTCGCCCTGGCCGCCCGGCTCCTCGACGAGGGACACCTGGATACCCCGGCCGAGCAGGTGATCGTCAACGAGTACCTGCCCGGCCAGGGCATCAGTGCGCACGTGGACTGCGTCCCCTGCTTCGGCCCGGTGGTGGCCGCGCTCTCGCTCGGCTCCGCCGCCGTCATGGACTTCACCGACCCGGCGGGCGGCCGCCGGGTCCCGGTGCCGCTCGCACCGGGCGGCCTCACCGTGCTGACCGGCCCGGCCCGGTACGCCTGGCGCCACGCGATCCCCGCCCGCCGCAGCGACCCCGGGCCGGACGGCCGGGTGCCGCGCGGCCGCCGGGTCTCGGTGACCTTCCGGACCCTGGCGCAGCGACCCGGCTGACAGGGCCGGGCCGGTATCGCCCGCGGGCCGGACCGATCGGGACCGGTTCGGTCCGATTCCGTGCGAAAGCCCGGAATCCCGGTGGGCCCGCCGCCGACCGGCCTAGCATGACGGCCACAACTGCGCAGACAGCGTGACGACTTGGGGTTGATCCCGCGAACGGCAGCATGCGGCGCCCCCATGTGCACGAGGTGGTGACGGATGACCGACCTGACCCGGCTGAGGGTCCTCTTCGACGAGCTCGGCGACTACCAGCGTTCCCTGGACGACGGGGCACCGCTGGCCGAGGCCAAACCCGCGATGCTCGGCCGGCTGGCCGAGGCGCAGGTGCTGCTCCCGCCCGGGAACGAGCACCTCTGGAACGGCTTCCGCTGGTGGATCATGCACACCTCGGCCGCCGCCCAGCAGGAGGGCGGCGACGGCGCCTCCGAGCCGTGGCGGGAGTTCCTCGCCGAGGTCGACGACGTCCTCGGCCCGGCGCCCGACGCGGCCTGACCGCTCCCCGCCCGGTGGGAGGCCCGGGGCGGCGGGAAGGATCCGGCCGCCTCCGGTGCTGTCATCGACACCACCGATCCGAGCAGGGGAACGCATGTCCACCACGAACGGCACCCATCCGCTGGACAACCCCGTGCGCGCGGCGCTGGCCGGGCCGCACGCGCTGTTCGCCGGCCGGCTCGGGCGCCTGCTGCACTACCCGGCGGACGTCACCCCCTTCCTCGGCATGCCGGACGAGCCCGGGGCCGAGGACTGGGCCGACGCCGCCGTGCTCGCGGGCCCCGGCGGGCACGTGGTGACGGCGGCCGTCTCCGTCCCGCCGCCCGCGGACTGGCAGGTCACCTTCCGGATCGAGGGGATCCAGCTCGTCGACGAGGGCGTGGCCGCGGCCCCCGACCCGGAGGCCGTCCGGCTCGGTCCGGCCGACGTGCCCGAGATGCTGGCCCTGGTCGAGCGGACCAGGCCCGGCCCCTTCCTGCCGCGCACCGTCGAACTCGGCAGCTACCTCGGCATCCGCCGCGACGGCGTCCTGGTCGCGATGGCCGGCGAACGCTTCCACCCGCCGGGCCACACCGAGATCAGCGCCGTCTGCACCGACGACGCGCACCGCGGTCAGGGCCTCGGCACCCGGCTGGTCAGAGCGGTCGCCGCCGGGATCCGGGCCCGCGGCGAGCGGCCCTTCCTGCACGTGGCCGAGGACAACACCGGCGCCCTGCGGCTCTACGAGTCGCTCGGTTTCCGCGTCCGCCGCTCGGTGACCTTCGCCGGCGCCCGCGTCCCCGCGACGGCCCCCGCGCTCTGAGGGCTGCCGGGCCCCGCCGGCCTTCGCGGGGCAGTGCCTCGTACCGCCGGCAGCGGGGCCCGCAGCCCGGGACGGGGTGTCGGGGGAGCGTGGCAGGATCGCCCGCATGTCCGAGCCGAGCGTGCCGCTGCCCACCGACCCCACCGCCTCGACGGTGTACCTGGACTGGCTGTCCGTCAGGTCTCCGGGTGCGGAGGCGGGCGCGCGGCAGCAGTTCGCGGACGTCTTCGACGGCGTCCCGCCGCAGGCCCGCCGGAAGCCGGCCCGGTACCTGGGCGGTCTACAGGCGCGCAGCAGGCGCCTGCCGCCCGAGCACCTGCCCTGGTTCTGGGACACCGTCGGCCACCGGCTCGCCAGGGTGCTGCCGCGGCAGGCCGGGCAGGCGTACGGGCTGGCCAGGGAGGCCGAGCGGCAGGGCGGGGGCGCCGCCGACCCGGCCTTCCAGCGGGCGAACGCCGTGCTGGTGGCAGGGCTCGGCGTGCTGCCCGCGGCGGAGCTCTCCGCCCAGCAGCGCCGACTCGCCGCCGCCCTGCCGCCTGCGGAGGCGCACCGGGAGTTCGTGCGGTACGTCCGGGCCTGGGGGTCGGGCGGGGCGGTGCCGCCGGCCGATCTGCACACCCGGCTGCGGGCGTCCGCGAAGGCCGCCGGCCGCGGCCCGGACGAGGACGCGGCGCTGCTCGGCGAGGTACTGGCCGGCTGTCCGGGCCGCCCGGTGCCGGACGGACTGCTGGACGGTGCCGCCGCCCTGCTCGCGGCCCACCCGCCGTCCGACGCGGTCCGCGCCGGACTGCTGGAGATGTTCCCGCCCGCCGTGACCGCCCTCGGCTTCGCGCCGACCGCCGGCGGCGGGGCCTGGGTGCGCCTGCTGCGCGCCGCGGGCGCGGTGGACGCGCTCGCCGCGGGCCGGCTCACCCCGTCCGCGGGGCTCGCCGGCTGGCTCGGCCGGCTGCCGTACACCTACGCCCACAACCGGGTGGGCGGCGGCGGGATCACCCGCCGTCCGCTGCCGCCGGAGTTCTTCGAGCTGCTGCCGCCGCTGGCCGGCCGGCTGCGCGCCGAGGGCGTCCCGGTGCGGCTGCACGAGGCGCAGTACCGCGCCTCCGGGCTGGACGCCGACCTCGCCGACGCCTGCCTGGCCGAGGGCATCCCGGTGGAGACCCCGCCGCGGACGGTCCCGCTGGTCGTCTGGGGCGGCGAGTCCCGCCGCGACCTGCGGGCGCTCGCCGCCGACCCGGTGCTCGGCGCGCGGCTGGAGGGCACCGTCCACGCCGACCTGCGGCGCGGTACCGCGGTGACCCGGCTGCCGGAGAACCCGGCGATCGCCGGCGCCGTCCGCGCCCGGATCACCGGTCTGCTCGACGAGCTCGCCGACGGCGGACTCGGCGCCGCCGAGGACGCCCTCGGCATGCTGGAGACCCTGCTCGACCGGCCGACCGCGGCCGCCCTGGACGGCATCGAGGAGGCGCTCGCCGCCGTCGACCTCACCGGCCCGCTGCTGCGCACGCTGCGCGCCGGACTGCCCGAGGAACTCGGCTGGCCCGCCCTGGACGAGGCGCTCGCCGACCTCGGCGCCCCGCCGGCCGGCACGACCACCACCTGGCCGGTGCTCACCCTCTTCACCCGGGACCGCGCGATCGCGGTCGACCACCGCGGCCGCCGGGCGGACCACGTCCTCGCGCTGCCCGGGGACGCCGCGCTGCACGCCGTGAACTACGCCGGCGGCGACCTGCTGGTGGCCTGGACCACCGACACCAAGCACCCGTACACCTGGCAGGCGTACTGGGCGTCCAGGCCCGGGGAGGTCTTCGAGCCGGCCCGGGCCACCGGCCTGCGGACCTGGTCGGCCACCGCCTGCCAGTTCGAGACCGCCGACCGCACCGGCCGCTACGACGGCGCCCGGATCCTGCGCCCCGGCGACCGGGACGGCCTGGCCGCGTCCCGGCAGCTCTCCGACGGCACCACCGTGTGGAGCCGCAGCGCGCACGGCGACGAGGACTGGGACCGCCTCGACCCGGCCACCGGTGGGCGCACCGGTGCGTTCGACCGTCCGGCGCTCGCCGCCGCGCCGGTGCCGGACGGCCACCGGGTCCAGCTGCTCTCGCTGGTCGCGCTGCCGCCGGACGCGGACGCCGACGCCTCCCCGCTCGGCCACCGCGCCGGGCTGGCCGGCTTCCGGGTGCTGCGCGGCCCGGAGAAGGACGCCCACGGCTGGGACCACCGGCTGGAGGGCGCCGACGGCCGCACCGCCGAACTGCGTGCCTCGGCCTCCTGCGAGCCCTGGGCGGTCGCCCGGATGCCCGGCGGCGGCGCCGAGTGCGTGCTGACCGACCCGCACCGGGTGCACTGCCGCGACGCGCAGGACGGCTCGCTGCTGTGGCGGGCCGGCGGGGACGTGCCGGTGCTGCCGCCGCCGCCGTTCTGGCACTTCCTGGCCCCGCGCGACCCCGCCTCCTCGCGGGCGCTCCGCGCGGTTGGGCCGGAGGCGGCCGCGGAGCTGCTCGCCGCCGACGAGGAGGCCACGGAGGCCGGGATCGCCCGCCTGCTGCCGGAGGTGACGGACCGGCGGATCGCCGAGGGGGCGGCCCGGACGGTGCGGGCCGCGCGGGCCGCGCTGCGCCGCCGCGAGGTGCTGTCCGCGCGGGTCGCGGCCGTCCGTTCGGGCCGGCTGGCGCCGCTGGCGGAGACCTCCGACGTCCGGCTGCTCGCCGCCCTGCGCGGCCTGGTCGAGGTGCCCGGGTACCACCGGGCCGAGCCGCCCTCGCCGCAGCCGGCCACCCTGACGGCGCTGGCCGCGGACGGCGCCCACCTGGCCGGGCGGCTCGGCGAGGCGGAGCGCCGGCTGAGCCCGCCGGCCCGGGCCCGGGACTGGACGCCGCTGCTCGGCCGGATCGACGCCGCGGCCTGGCGCCTGGTCACCGCGGCCACCGCCGAGGAGGACCGGCCGGCCCTGGCCGAGCTGGTGCGCCGCTGGTCCGAGCAGCCGTTCGCGGTGGCCGGCGGCCGCTGGCGGCTCGGCGAGGCCACCGGCGCCGCGCTCGACGCCCGGCGGGCCGCGGGTGCGCGGGTGCCCGCCGTCCGGGCCGACGCGCTGTCCGGGCTGGCACCGGACCCGGGCCGGCCGCTGGACCGAGCCCTCACGTACCGCTTCCTGCAGCCGGCCGCGGATCCCGTGCCGGAGGGTGCCGCGGAGCTGCGGGAGGTCGCCGTCGACCGGGACGACGCCGGGCGGCTGGCCCGGCTGCTCGACCTGCTCGCCGAGCACGGCCCGGTGCGGTTCGGCCCGGGGGCGGTGGACGCCTTCGTCGCCCGCACCGGGGCCCGCCGGGCGACCGCCCTGCTCGTCCTCAACGGCCTGCCCGAGGGCGCCGACCACGCGGCCCGGCGCAGGCTGCTCACCTCGAAGCCGTACGGGGCGACCGAGCGGGACGCGCAGGCGCTGCAGACGGTGCTGCACCGGCTCGGCGGCGAAGGGCGCCTCGACCTGCTGGCCTCGGCCCTGCCGGACGACCCGGCCGAGCTGTGGCGGCCGGGCGGCCCGGAGGCGGCCGCCGTCCGGCTGGCCGACGCGTGGGCCCGGCTGGTGGGTACCGAGCGGCCGCTGGACGAGGAGGCCGCCCGCGAGCTGGGGGCGGAGACCGGGCTGGCGGAGCCGTGGCTGCGGATGCTGCTCGCTCCGGCCGGTGCCACGGCGGAGAGCGCCCCCTGCCGCCTCGTCCCGGCGGTGACCGCGTACGGCTCGGTCATGCTGCACACCGTCGGCCCGGACGGCGGGCCGGCGCGCGCCTGGTTCGCCGGCGGCCGCCACCAGTACGCCGCCGAGGCGGCCGCGCTGGTCTGGGCACTGACCGCGCGTCCGGTCGGCGACCCGGCGGCGGCCCGGGCGGCCGAGCAGTGCGCCTGGCTGCGGACGAGGCTCGCGGACGAGGAGCTGATCGTCCCGCTGGGGACCCACCGGCTGCCCGGCGGCGAGGAGGAGCGGGCCGCGCGGTTCGGGCCGGGTGTGCTGGAGGTGCCCCTCGCGCCGTCCGCGGCGGACCGGGGTGCGGAGCCGACCACGGTGTTCGACGACGGCCTGCTGCTGGTGCCGCGGTCCGGGTACGGCACGGTCTGCCTGCGGCCGGCCGGGCTGGCCGATCCGGCGGCCCGCCGACGGCTGGAGGAGTACTGCGCGGCGCACGGCCTGGACGACCTGCTGCGGCAGCTGCACGGCATCGACCTGCTGCGGCCCGGCGGCGGGCTGGAGCGGATGGCCGCCCGGGCCGCCGACACCCCCGTGCCGGCCGGCCGCTACGAGGCCGATCCCGCGCTGGGCGTGCCGCAACTGGTGGCGGAGGCGGCCGCGGAGCTCGCCGTCGGCCCGGACGCGGCCGCCCTGCTGCTGCAGCTGCTCGCGCTGGCCCGCCCGACCGACCGGAACGTCCGCCGCTGGAACGGCTGGACGCCGGCCCGGCACCGGGCGGCCCAGGCCGAGCTGGCGGCGGCCGGACTCGTGGAGACCGGCAAGCGGTCGCGGGCCGGCCGGACGGCCTTCGCCGCCGGGCCCTGGACGGAGCTCAAGGCGCCCGAACTCCCGCTGGAGACGGCCAAGCTGGCGACCCATCTGGCCGGCCGCGAGTTCCGCAAGGAGACCTCGGGCCCGTTCCCGCGGCTGCTGCCGCCGCGACCGCTGCACGAGATGTTCGCGGAGGCCTGGGCGGAGTTCTCGACGATCATGTGAATCGCTGATTCATCCTGGGAGATTCGCGGACCGTTCGGGGCGATTCCGACCGTTCGGATTCGATTTCCACGGACATTCTGACAGGATCACCTCACCCCGCGGCAAGTGGAGCGCTAGACTCCGAGCGGCTCGGCCGGCGGCCCTGACGGATGGTTCGCGGGCCGGTCCCGCTCCGGTCGCCCCTTCAGTTCCGGTGCCGGGAAGGGCAGTTCGCGCAGGCCGGATCAGGCCCACGGCGAAGAGACGTCGAACAACGGGACGTTGGTCCCTGTTGCGTCTCATCATGCCTGGTCATAGAGGGTGTTGAGGCACTGCGGTGGCGCCGTGCCGGCGCCGCGCCGTCATGGCGACTTTCCTTGTCGTTATACGGTGTGGCTAATATCCATCCGTCAGAGTCCTTATCAGATTCGACCAGTTCCGAACGACTGGTGTCATCTCCAAGGAGAATGCCCTGCGCACGCGCGCGCCTCGGCGGATCAGAACGGGCCGGCTGTCGCTCCGCGCGACCCTGCTCGTGCTGGCGATCGTTCCCGGAGTGGCGCTGGCCGCCCTGTGGGCCGTCACCAGCGGACAGCTCCTGTTCGACTTCCAGCGCCAGGCCGCCCAGGGCCTGCTCGCGCAGAAGGCCGGCCAGCCGTCCAACATCGTCTACTACAACCTCCAGGAGGAGCGGCGCCTGAGCGCCGACGTCCTCGCCGCGCACGGCGGCGTCGGCGACGCACTGCGCACCCAGCGCACCAAGACCGACGAAGCCGTCCGCGAGTTCCAGAAGCTCTCCGACGTCGCCGCCGACGACGCGCCGACCGAGGTCCGCGAGGCCGTCCGGCAGGCCCGGCAGGCCATCAGCCAGCTGCCCGCGCAGCGTGCCCTGGTCGACAGCGGCGGCGAGCAGCAGCAGGCCGCGGTCTACCGGTACTACACCGACCTGATCGCGGTGGACCTGCGGCTGTTCGCCTCGCTCAGCCACGTCGACAACGGCCGGATCACCACGATCTCCCAGCCGCTGGTCGACCTGTTCTGGGGCAAGGAGATGATCTCCCGCTCGGACGCGCTGCTGGCCCGCGGCTGGCCCACCGGCTCGCTCGGCACCGACGACTACCAGCAGCTCCGGCAGGCCGTCGCCGAGCAGGACTTCCAGTTCGGCACCAAGGTCGCGCCCTACCTGCCCGCCGACGAGGCCGCCATGTGGCAGCAGATCGCCGGCAGCCCGGCCTGGCAGGCCAAGTCCCGCGCCGAGCAGCAGCTGCTGAAGCCCGCCGCACCCGACCGCAACGGCCGGATCGCCCTCGGCGTCGACAAGGACGCCTGGCGCCAGTCGATCGACACCCTCACCCCCGAACTCGTCGGCCTGCTGGAGCACCGCACCGGGCTCGTCGTCGACGAGGGCAAGGGCAGCATCGTCACCCTGGCCGTCCGGCTGCTCCTCACCACCGTCGTGGGCCTGATCGCCGTCGTCGTCGTCGCGCTCACCAGCTGGCGGCTCACCCGCACCCTGCGCCGCCGGATCGGCAGGCTGCAGCAGCAGGCCGAGGAGCTCGAGAACGCCCTGCCCGAGGTGGTCGAACGCCTCGGCAACGGCGAGCAGATCGACGTCGAGGAGCACGCCCGGGCGATCGAGCGCGATCCGTGGGCCCGCACCGAGGACGAACTCGCCAAGCTCGGCGAGGCGTTCAACCTCGCCCGGACGAGCGCCCTGCAGGCCGCCGTCGCCCAGGCCGAGCAGCACCGCGGCTTCGAGCGCCTGCTGCAGCGGATCGCCCGCCGCACCCAGCTGCTCATCGGCCAGCAGCTCAAGAAGCTCGACGCGCTGGAGCGCCGCCACGAGGACCCGGAGATCCTGGAGGGCCTCTTCGACCTCGACCACCTCACCGCGCGCCTGCGCCGCTACGAGGAGAACCTGGTCATCCTGGCCGGCGGCACCCCGCACCGGCGCTGGCGCAAGCCCGTGCCGCTGCTGGACGTGATGCGCGCCGCCCAGGGCGAGGTGCAGGACTACCGCCGGGTCGTCATCGACCTGGACGGCAGCCCGTGGCTCTCCGAGCGCGCCGTCGGCCCGGTCGCCCACGTGATCGCCGAGCTGATCGAGAACGCGCTCAGCTTCTCCCGCCCGCCGAACCCGGTCGAGGTCCGCGCCGGCCGCGTCAGCCGCGGCGTCGCGATCGAGGTCGAGGACCGCGGCCTCGGCATGGACGAGGAGCAGATCGACGAGGCCAACGAGCTGATGACCCGTCCGCCCCGGGCCGACGTGCTCGCCCGCGGCGACGACATCCGCATGGGCTTCTACGTGATCGCCCGGCTCGCCGACCAGCACGGCCTGCGGATCGAGTTCCGCCAGTCGGCCTTCGGCGGCACCCGCGTCGTGGTGCTCGTCCCGGAGGAGCTGATCGTCCCCGACCCGACGGCGCGCCCCACCGCCGTCGCGGCACCGCAGACGGCCGGCGGCCTGCCCACCAGGTCCCGCGGCCGGGCGCTCGCCGGCATCACCGCCCTCCCCGGGGCCCCCGACCCGGCCACCGCACCCGTGGAGCTCCAGCCGGTGTCCGAGGAGGTCCCGTACGTGCCGATCGACGACCCGTACACCCCCGGCGACCCGTACCCGCAGCACGAGCCGCTCGGCGCGCAGCCCGAGGAGCAGCGGGCCGCCGGCCACGAGCAGCCCTTCCCCGCCGCCGTGCCGCCCGTGGAGGGCGCGCCCGCCCCGTACGGGCTGCCCGCGCCGTACCGTCCCGAGCCGGTGACCGCCGACTCGTGGCCCGGCCGGGTGCCCGCACCCGCCGAGCTCGTGACGCCGGTGCCGGTCGCCCCGGCCGTGCCCGCGCCGTTCCCCGCCCCGGCGCCCTTCCCCGGCACCGGCGGCTACCCCCCGCCGCCCGTGCCGGCCCTGCCCGGCGGCGAACCCCCGCTGCCGCGCCGCGTCCGCCAGGCCAGCCTGGTCGACGAGCTGCGGATCGACCCGGCCGCCCCACCGGCCGCCCCCGCGCCGCCGCGCTGGGACGAGAACCCGCTGTTCCGGCCGGCCCCCCGACGGGCCGGAGCGGCGATCGGTGCGTTCCAGCGGCGGTCCCGGGAGGCGCGCTCCGGTGCCGTCCCGCCGACTGCGCAGACCCCGCAGCCCGACGGGCGGCCCCGGCCCGGCGACACCCGTAACACCCACACCATCCCGACGAGAGAAGACCGGTCATGACGCGCACAATCGCCACCCACCAGGACCTCGACTGGCTGCTGGACGGCCTGGTGGACTCGGTGGCCGGGACGAGGTACGCCGTCCTGCTCTCCGACGACGGCCTCGTGGTGAGCCACTCCCGCACCATCGACCGCTCCGACGCCGAGCGCCTCGCCGCCGTCGCCACCGGCCAGCAGAGCCTCGCCCGCGGCGTCGGCCAGCTCTTCGCCGGCGGCCCCGTCCACCAGGTGATCGTCGAACTCGCCGAGCTCTGGCTGTTCGTCATCGCGGCGGGCCAGGGCACCCACCTCGCCGTCGTCGCCTCCCAGGAGGTCGACGCGGAGGTCATGTCGCTCGCCATGCACAACCTGGTGCAGCAGGTCGGCCAGAAGCTGAGCACCCCGCAGCGCGGCGAGTTCGACGCGTTCGCCGCCCGCGGCGGGCAGCGCGGGTGACGTCGTACTGGGACGAGGACGAGGGGGACGACGGCGCGGACGGCATGGTCCGGCCGTACACCATCACCCGCGGCCGCACCGCGCCCGAGCGCGACGACCTCACCCTCATCACCCTGCTCACCACCGTGCAGGAGCCGGTCGACGCCTACGGCGCGCCCGTCCGGCCCGGCCGGCTGCAGCCCGAGCACCGGATGATCGTCGACCGGTGCCGGACGCCGGCCGCCGTGGCCGAGGTCGCCGCCGACCTCGACCTGCCGGTCTCGGTGACCAAGATCCTGCTCGGCGACCTCGTCGCGCAGGGCCTCCTGACGGCCCGGGCCCCGATCTCGGTGGCCAGGGCCGCGGGCGGCGCCGACCGCGGCCTGCTGGCCGCCGTACGTGAGGGACTGAGGAGGCTCTGAGATGACGACCACCCAGGCGGGCGCCGCCGCGGTCAAGATCCTGATCGCCGGCGGCTTCGGCGTCGGCAAGACGACCATGGTCGGTGCCGTCAGCGAGGTCGCCCCGCTGCGCACCGAGGAGTACCTCACCACCGCCAGCGTCGGCGTGGACGACCTCGCCGGGGTCGACCAGAAGGACACCACCACCGTCGCCCTGGACTTCGGCCGGATCACCGTCAGCCCCGAGCTGGTGGTGTACCTGTTCGGCACGCCCGGCCAGGAGCGGTTCTGGTTCATGTGGAACGACCTGGTCAACGGCGCGCTCGGCGGCGTCGTCATCGCCGACACCCGCCGGCTGGAGACCAGCTTCGCGTCGATCGACTTCTTCGAGAGCCGGGGCATCCCGTTCGTGGTGGCGATCAACTGCTTCCACGGCGTCAACACCCGCACGCCCGGCGAGATCCGGGCCGCCCTCGACCTCGACCCGCACGTGCCGATGCTGGTCGGCGACGTCCGGGAGCGGCCCTTCGGGCGGGACGTGCTGCTCGCCCTGGTCGACCACCTGATGGCGCTGCCGGTCGCCGGCTGATCCGCCCGCGCGCCCCGCCGCAGAACCACGGCACCCGTCCCCGCCGTCCTCCCGCACCACGCGGCCGGCCTCCCCTGCCGGCCGTCCCCCGAACCCACGGAGAGACCATGGCAACACCCCTGCGCGTCCTCGTCCACGGCGGCGGCATCGGCGGGCTGAGCCTCGCCGTCGCGCTCGCCCGCCGCGGCCACACCGTCGAGGTCGCCGAACTCCGCGAGCAGCTCGACGCCCTCGGCGTCGGCATCATCCAGCCCTCCAACGCCCTGCACGTGATGCGCGAACTCGGCGTCCTGGAGGACTGCCTGAAGGTCGGCTTCGAGTGGGAGGTGCTGACCATCTGCGACCCGTCCGGCGCCACCCTGGCCAAGATCCCGCAGCCGCGGATGGACGACGCCCCCGCCAACAACGGCATACCCCGCCCGGCCTTCGCCGAGGTGCTCGGCCGGGCCGCCGCGGAGGCCGGCGCGACCGTCCGCTTCGGCACCACGATCACCGGACTCGCCGACGACGGGGAGGGCGTGGACGTCACGCTCTCCGACGGCTCGGCCGGCCGCTTCGACCTGGTCGTCGGCTTCGACGGCATCGGCTCCCCGCTGCGCACCCGCCTCCACGGCGACCGCTACCGCCCCGAGTACACCGGCTTCGCCAACTGGCGGGTCACCGTGCCCCGGCAGCCCGAGGTGCAGGGCGTGGTGATGAGCACCGGCAACCTCGCCGCGAAGGCGCTGCTCACCCCGATCACCGACGACCTCATGTACCTGGGTGCGGTGTTCGCCGAGGCCGAGGACTTCCGCCCCGACCCGGAGCGGGCCCACGAGCAGCTGGCCGAGCGGCTCGCCGGCTTCGGCGGTCCGGTCGCCGACGCGCTCGCGCAGGTCACCGACCCGGCCGCAGTGGTGTACTCGCGGATCTCCCAGGTCACCGTGGACGAGCCCTGGCACGTCGGCCGGGTGGTGCTGGCCGGCGACGCCGCCCACGCCTCCACCCCGCACCTGGCGCAGGGCGCGGCGATGGCGGTCGAGGACGCCCTGGTGCTCGCCCAGGAGCTGGACGCCGCGGACTCGGTGCCCGCCGCGCTGCGGGCCTGGGAGGAGCGCCGCCGGCCGCGGGCGATGTTCGTCCAGGCGCTGTCCCGGGCCGTCCTCAAGCAGGAGACCGGCACGCCCACCACGCCGGAGGAGGACGAACTCCTCAAGGTCGGCATCCCCGGCGCCGCCCACGTGCTGGTGAAGCCGTACTGACGGTCGAGGACCGACAGGGGCGCGGGGAACCGTACGGTTCCCCCCCCCCCCCCGGGCCGGGGGGCGCGCCCGGCGGGGGCGGGGGGGGGGGGCCGGAGCGCGGGGGGGGGGGCCGGGGCGC
>NZ_JBFBJY010000074.1:0-42910 GCF_040702125.1 Kitasatospora sp. NPDC085895
CTTGTCCTCGTCCGCCTTCGGCCAGTCGAAGCCGAGCATCTCCAGGACCCACTCAAGGCCGTCCGGCAGCATCAGCGACACGAGTCAGTTCCCCCCAACTGACGGTCCCGTTCGGCCGAGGGACCGGTCACGGGTGAACAAGAAGCAAGCACGGTGCAGCACACGACGATCGATCAGATGATCCTACTCATCGCACCGACACACCGACGCCCCGCCGCCGGCCAAGATCCGCCGCTCGGCGCCGCCGGGGGGCCGATCCTTCACCGACCCCGCACGGACACCGCGACAACCCTGCACACTCGGGGCCGGACGGCCCGTCACTTCCGCCCGTCGCCCTTGGCGGCGCCGTTCTCGGATTCCTCCCGCTCGCGGACCAACTTCTCCGCGCGCTCCTCCGACCTGCGCCGTTCCTCCGGCGACAGGTGCTCGGCGGCGTCGTGGATCTCGCCGAGCCGGCCGGTGATCGCGTGCATGTAGCGGTCGGACTCGATGACGTCCCTCATGCCGATCCGGCCGCTGAGCACGCTCTTCGCCATCTCCTGCAGCTCGGGGCCGACGTTGGAGTTGTTGGCGAGGGTGCGCAGTGCCTTGTGCAGCGAGGCGGCCTGGGTCGGGTTGTCCGCCACGTCCAGCAGTTCGTCGTCGCCGATCTCGCGCTCTTCGGCCATCGCGGCCACCTCCCCGTCGTCCTCAACCCTGGACTTCACCTGGACCGCGGCGGCCAAGACCGGTCGGCCGCAGTCGGTTTCGTCGTGCGATCATATGCAACCGTTCGGAGTCGACGGTGCCTGACGGTAATCTCGGCCGGAGTCCGCTACCACGGAGGAGTCGTCGTGATCACCCAGGAGCAGGCCCTCGCCGCAGCCGATCGCTGGCTGAACGGCGATGCGCCGGCCGAGCAGCGCCGTGCCGTCCGCCACCGCGAGTTCGGTCTCGGCTGGGTGGTCTGGGCCGCGCCCGCACCGCTGGAGCGCGACCCCGTCACCGGGGAGCGGCGCCCGCCGGCCGACCTCGGCGACGCCTGCGGTGTGGTGGACCGGGAGAGCGGTGAGCTCACCGTGTGGCCGTCGATCCCGGTGGACGAGGTGGTCCGCGCGTACGAGGCCAAGCACGCCGAGCGGGCGCACCGCAACGACCCGCCCGCCACGGGCCCCGGCAACACCGCCGTCGCGACCTACGTGAACCCGGCCGACGGCCAGGAGGTCATGCTCCACCGCAACTCCGGTCCGGGTCTGCCGCCCGCGGAGTACCAGCTCGCCGCCGAGCTCGACCGGCTGGGCGTGCCGGCCGGGAACGTGGTCGCCGTCCACACCGACCTGCGCCCGGCCACCCTGCCCGGCGGCTACACCGCCGCCCTGCTGGAGCGCGCCTTCCCCAATGCGAGCGTCTCCTGCTCGCACACCTACGGGATCTTCGCCGACGAGCGCGCGGAGGGTGCCGCCGCGCTCGCCGAGTACGCCGAGCGGATCGCCCGCCTCGCGGGTCAGCCGCTGCCCCCGCGCCCGCACCGGGTGCCGGCACCGCAGCCCGGCGAGGTCGAGCAGGCCGCTCCGGTCCGTGACGTGGCGCTCGGCCGCCGGCTGGCCGAGGTGTTCGGCGAGGTCGTGCGGTACGACGCCGACGACATCGCGGCCAGTGCGCTGCCCGAGCCGGTCCGGTCCACGCTGACCTGGGCGGGGCTGCCCGCCGACGTGCCGCTGTTCTTCGCCGCGGACCGCCCGGACGCCCCGCCGGCCGGCGGCCTCCTCGCCGACCTGCGCACCCATCTGACGGCCGCGGGCACCGAGCTGGACGAGTCGCTGCTCGACGTCCTCGCCGGCTGGACGAGGATCGGCTCCGACGGGCTGTGTGTCGTCGCCGTGCAGTGCACGGGGGCCGAGCGGGACCTCGGCTCGGTGTGGGCCGTCAACCCGCGCACCGGCAGCGGACGGTACGTCAGCGCCTCGCTCTCCGCCTTCCTGCGCGGCCTGGACGCCCTGGTGACGGCGCGTGCCGCGATGCGCGGGCTGGACCCGCAGGCGGCAGGCGCCGCGGTCGCCGCGCTCCAGACGGAGCTCGCCGGGATCGACCCGCAGGCCTTCCACAAGGACTCGACCTGGTGGAACGTGATCGTCGAGCAGATGTGGCACGGCCTGTTCTGACCCGGCCCCACGCGTTCGGGGGCGCTCTCAGGAGAGCTCGACCCGTACCAGGGCGGCGGCCAGCGCGGGCAGTTCGGGTCCCGGCACCAGGGCGCCCAGGGCGTCGCCGTCGCTCGGCAGGCCGAGCGAGGCGGCGGCGTCCCGGGCGCGGCGGTCGAAGGACGGTCGCAGCTCCGGCCAGACACCCTGGGCCTCGCGGCAGAAGATGTCCGCGCCGACCGGCCCGATCCGCGGGAACTCCTGGAGCAGCCGGTGCACCGCGGCCCGGTCGCCGTCGGCCTCGGCGCGCAGTCGGCGCAGGTCGCCGCGCCAGCGTTCGAGGAGCAGGTCGGCGCCGCGGCCGAGGGCGGTGGCGGTGCTCTCGTCGTAGCGGACGTAGTGGGCGCGGCCGAGGGCGTCGACCCGGTCCTGCCAGTCGGAGTCGGCCATGGCCCGCGGGGTGCGCAGGCCGGCCCGGAAGAGTTCGCGGGCTGCTGCGGTGGCGATGTCCGCCTTGATCCTGGTGGAGCAGAGCAGGGTCAGCACCAGCAGTCGGTAGAGCGGTGCGGGCTTGTCACGCAGGGTGATCCCGGCCTCCCGCGCGTAGGTCTGCCCGCGCTCGCGCAGCAGGCGGGCCGCCGTCTCCACAGCCTCGCTCACCCGGGCGCGCCTACCCGGGTCCGTCGCACCGAACCGCTGCCCCGCGGGGCGAACACCCGGCGGACGGTCAGGCGCACCAGGCGCTGCCGGTACGGCTGGCGCGGGCCTCCACGGTGTAGCCCGGTCGGCCGTCGAAGGCCCAGGACACGGCGAGGTGGGCGGTGGTGCCCCCGACCTGTTTGGTGAAGCAGAGGCCGATCCGCTCGCCGCCGGGGTCGGTGCGCCAGGCCGGTTCGTCCGGGTCGGGCGGAGCGGGCTGCCAACCGTTGCGGGCGGCGGCGGCCCGGTAGTGCTGGACGACGTCGGAGCGCCGGGCGGGTTCGGCGTAGCCGCGGCCGGCGACGGCGAAGCGGTCGTCGTCGTCGCAGTCGGTGTACTGCTCACCGTCCGGTCGGGCGCCGCCGGGGGTGCCGAGGGCCGCGACCTCGTCGGCCATCGGGTCCTGCAGGCGGCGGTCGGCGAAGGTGCAGCCGTACAGTCCGCCGTCGAGCGCCCAGTACCCGCCGCCGACGACGAGCGCGGCGAGCACGAGTCCGCCGACGGCCAGCGACGCTCCCACCCGGAGATCGTTCACGGGCGGGAGCGTAGCGGTCGGCGGGCCGCGGCGGAAGCGGCGGTCAGAACACCCGGACCATGGTGCGGTGCGGGATCCCGGCGTCCTCGTAGACCGGGCCCTCGGCGGTGTAGCCGAGCCGCTCGTAGAAGCCGAGTGCCTGGGTCTGGGCGTGCAGTTCGAGTTCGCGGGCGCCGCGCTCGCGCCCGGCCTCCTCGATCGCGCGGACGAGGTCTGCGCCGAGGCCGGTGCCGCGGGCGGCCTTGCGCACGGCGAGGCGGCCGAGCAGGACGCGGCCCTCGACGCCGGTGAGCTTCAGGGCGTCGGCGCCGTGGATCAGGCGGCCGGTGCCGAGGCCGGTGCCGTCGGCGGTGACGGCGAGCAGGTGCACCGAGGTGGCGTCGAGGTCGTCGTACTCGAGCTCCTCGGGGACGTTCTGCTCCTCGACGAAGACCTCGCGGCGGACGTGCCGCACCTGGGCGAGGTCGGCCTCGCTCGTCGCGATCCGGATCTCGACGGCGGGCCGGTGGGTCTCGTCGGCCATGTCAGCTCTCCGCGGCGATGATGTCGAGGGCCTTCTGCAGGTCGGCGGGGTACTCGCTGCGGAACTCCACCCACTGGCCGTCGGAGGGGTGCTCGAAGCCGAGCTGGACGGCGTGCAGCCACTGCCGGGTGATGCCGAGGCGCTTGGCGAGGGTCGGGTCGGCGCCGTAGGTCAGGTCGCCGACGCAGGGGTGGCGCAGCGCGGACATGTGCACCCGGATCTGGTGGGTGCGGCCGGTCTCCAGCTTGATGTCGAGCAGGGAGGCGGCGCGGTAGGCCTCGATGAGGTCGTAGTGGGTGACCGAGGGCTTGCCGTCGCGGGTGACGGCCCACTTCCAGTCGCTGCTGGGGTGGCGGCCGATCGGGGCGTCGACGGTGCCGGTCAGCGGGTCGGGGTGGCCCTGGACGAGCGCGTTGTACCGCTTCTCGGTGATCCGGTCGTGGAACTGCCGCTTGAGGTCGGTGTAGGCGCGCTCGGACTTGGCGACGACCATGAGGCCGGAGGTGCCGACGTCGAGGCGGTGCACGATGCCCTGGCGCTCGGCGGCGCCGGAGGTGGAGATGCGGTAGCCGGCCGCGGCGAGGCCGCCGATGACGGTGGGGCCGGTCCAGCCGGGGCTGGGGTGGGCGGCGACGCCGACCGGCTTGTCGACGAGGACGATGTCGTCGTCGTCGTGGACGATGCGCATGCCCTCGACGGGCTCGGCGACGATCTGCACGGGGGCGGCGGGGGCCGGGATCTCGACCTCCAGCCAGGCGCCGGCGGTGACCCGGTCGGACTTGGCGGCGGGGGAGCCGTCGAGCGTCACCTTGCCGTCGGCCGCCAGTTCGGCGGCCTTGGTCCGGGAGAATCCGAACATCCGGGCCAGGGCGGCGTCGAGGCGCTCGCCCTCCAGGCCGTCGGGTACGGGAAGGCTGCGGGTCTGCGCTGCGATACTCACTCGTACGAGTATGCCGGACCGCGGGGGGCGGCCCGACCGCCGCGGACGCGGCCCGCCCCGCCGGCGCGGGGCCTGCGGGGCGGTCGTCGCCGGGCCGTCACGCGGCCGCGGTCACTCCGCGCGGTCGCCGGTGCTCTCTCCGCCGTCCTGCACGCCGTCCTGCGCGGCGGTCTGCTTGGCGCTCTGGTGGGTGGTGCCGTCCGGGTTGGAGCCGCGGAAGGACAGCAGCACCACGAGGATGCCGCCGCAGACGATCGCCGAGTCGGCGAGGTTGAAGACGGCGAAGTGCTGGACGGAGATGAAGTCCACCACGTGGCCGCGGAACACACCGGGCGAGCGGAACAGCCGGTCGGTGAGGTTGCCGAGGGCGCCGCCGAGCAGCAGGCCGAGCGCGATCGCCCAGGGCAGGCTGTGCAGGCGGCGGGCGATCCGCCAGATCACCACGATCACGGCGGCGGCGATGGCGGTGAACACCACCGTCATCGCCTGGCCCATGCCGAAGGCGGCGCCGGGGTTGCGGATCACCTGGAAGGTCATGACGTCGCCGATGACCTCGATCGGCCGGTGGCCCTCCAGCCGGGTGACGACCAGCAGCTTGCTGCCGAGGTCGATCAGGAAGGCGAGCAGGGCCACGGCCAGCAGCACGCCGACCCGGCGGCGGCGGACGCTGCGGGCGCCGCCCGCCGCGGTGGCCCCGGCCGTGGCGGTGCCGGGCTCGGAGGCGGACTCGTCCACGGCGGTCTCCGGCTCGTGCGGCACGCGTGCGGTGGGGACGGCTTCGTCCTGCGTCTGGGGGGAACCTGGAGTGCTGATGATCCGCTCCGCTGCCGTGTACAAGAGGACCGGCCCGAGGCGGGCCGACCTGGGCCGGGGTTACGGGGACGAGCGTACGGCACTCGGCGGCCGGACCGCCCGTTCCCCGCCACCCCGGACGGGCGCTACCTGCGCTCCTGCTTGGCCTTGCAGCTGACGCAGAGCGTCGCCCGCGGGAACGCCTGGAGCCGGGCCTTGCCGATCGGCTGGCCGCAGGACTCGCAGACGCCGAAGCCGACGCCCTCCAGACGGGCGAGCGCCCGCTCGGTCTGGGCGAGGCTGTCGCGGGCGTTGTTGGCGAGGGCGAGTTCGCTCTCGCGGTTGATGTTCTTGGTCCCGGCGTCGACCTGGTCGTCGCCGGCGCCGTCGTTGGAGTCGCGCATCAGGCCGGTGATCGCGGCCTCGGAGGCCTCGATCTCGGCGCGCAGGCGCTCCAGGTCGGTGTTGAGCTCGGCGTGCAGCTCGGCCACCTCGGCCGACGTCCAGGCGTCCTCGCCCGGGCGTACGGGCAGCTCGGCCGGGTCCACCGACTCGGCTCCGCCGCCCCGGGCGCCGGAGCCCGCCGGGACGTGGGTGCGGCTGGCCGCCGCCCGGCCGGTGGTGGTGCTGGTCTTCCGCCGTGCAGTGCTCACGGTCCCCTCCCCTGGGTCGCCTGCCACAGCCTCCCGCGTCCGCTTGGTGGCGGTACGCGTGCCAGTTGCTCTCTCAGCCATGGCTTTCGACCTCATTTACGAATGATGCGAACCGCCGGTTCCCGGCGGTCTCTGGTGCCGGAAAGATAAACCCCATCGAATCCGGTCACAACGTGACATACCGGCGTCAGATCCGATCCCACTCGGGCAGCCTCTGCCGCCACCGGTGCCCGAGCGCTGACCCTGTTGTGCCCAGATCGCCACCGGCTAATCGCCACCGGCCGACGGCGGCCCGCGCCGGGCGGTGCGGGTGCCGCAACCGGTTTGCCACGGCCGATACACTGGCCTGGCAAGGCGCAGATGGGACGAGTACCGCTGTACGCAGCCACCAGCGACCCGGGGACGGTGCGAGCCCGGGGGTGTGCACGGCGCGAAGATCACCCCGGAGCCGCCGGAAGAACGGCCGTCCGACCCGCTCGGACGGCCCGGTAGAACCGGCAGCAGACCCAAACAAGAGGGTCGCGGGCCGTTCCGGCCGCGGCCAAGGAGGGTGGTACCGCGGGACGGCCTGCCGTCTCGTCCCTCCGTCGGAGCCAGTCCACGCATCCGTCGGAGGTAGACGCCAGCGATGAGCACCTACAACCCCGTCCCCGCGCAGGTCGACCTGCCTGCGGTCGAGCACGGCATCCTGTCGTTCTGGCAGGACAACAAGATCTTCCAGCGCAGCCTGGAGCAGTCCGAGGGCCGCCCGGAGTGGGTGTTCTACGAGGGCCCGCCGACCGCCAACGGCATGCCCGGCGCCCACCACATCGAGGCCCGCGTCTTCAAGGACGTCTTCCCGCGCTACCGGACGATGAAGGGCTACCACGTCGCCCGCAAGGCCGGCTGGGACTGCCACGGCCTGCCGGTCGAGCTCGCCGTCGAGAAGGAGCTCGGCTTCTCCGGCAAGCAGGACATCGAGGCGTACGGCATCGCCGAGTTCAACGCCAAGTGCCGCGAGTCGGTCACCCGGCACACCGACGAGTTCGTCAAGCTCACCGAGCGCATGGGCTACTGGGTCGACCTCGACGAGGCCTACCGGACGATGGACCCCTCCTACATCGAGTCGGTCTGGTGGTCCCTCAAGCAGATCTTCGACAAGGGCCTGCTGGTCCAGGACCACCGGGTCGCCCCCTGGTGCCCGCGCTGCGGCACCGGCCTGTCCGACCACGAGCTGGCCCAGGGCTACGAGACCGTCGTCGACCCCTCGGTCTACGTCCGCTTCCCGCTGACCTCCGGCCCGCTGGCCGGCGAGGCCGCGCTGCTGGTCTGGACGACCACCCCCTGGACGCTGGTCTCCAACACCGCCGCCGCCGTGCACCCCGAGGTCACCTACGTGGTGGCCACCGACGGCACCGAGAAGCTCGTCGTCGCCGAGCCGCTGGTCGCCAAGGCCCTCGGCGAGGGCTGGGAGACCACCGGGCAGAGCTTCACCGGCGCCGAGATGGAGCGCTGGACGTACGACCGGCCGTTCCAGCTGGTCGAGATCGAGAACGCGCACTTCGTGGTGACCGCCGACTACGTCACCACCGAGGACGGCACCGGCATCGTCCACCAGTCCCCCGCGTTCGGCGCCGACGACCTCGCTGTCTGCCGCCGCTACGGCCTGCCCGTGGTCAACCCGGTCGAGGCCGACGGCACCTTCGCCGCGGACGTCCCGCTGGTCGGCGGCGTCTTCTTCAAGAAGGCCGACGAGACCCTCGTCGCCGACCTGCAGGCCCGCGGCCTGCTCTTCCGCCACCTGCCGTACGAGCACAGCTACCCGCACTGCTGGCGCTGCCACACCGCGCTGCTCTACTACGCGCAGCCGTCCTGGTACATCCGCACCACCGCGGTCAAGGACGCCCTGCTCCGGGAGAACGAGAACACCAACTGGTTCCCCGAGAACGTCAAGCACGGCCGCTTCGGCGACTGGCTGAACAACAACATCGACTGGGCGCTCTCCCGCAACCGCTACTGGGGCACCCCGCTGCCGATCTGGCGCTGCGACGAGGGCCACCTCACCTGCGTCGGCTCGCTCGCCGAGCTCTCCGAGCTCACCGGCACCGACCAGGGCGGCCTCGACCCGCACCGGCCGTTCATCGACGACATCACCTTCGGCTGCCCGCAGTGCTCCGGCACCGCCGTGCGCGTCCCCGAGGTCATCGACGCCTGGTACGACTCGGGCTCCATGCCGTTCGCCCAGTACGGCTACCCGTACCGCAACAAGGAGCTGTTCGAGAAGCGCTACCCGGCGCAGTTCATCTCCGAGGCGATCGACCAGACCCGCGGCTGGTTCTACACGCTGATGGCCGTCGGCACCCTGGTCTTCGACAAGTCCTCCTACGAGAACGTGGTCTGCCTCGGCCACATCCTCGCCGAGGACGGCCGGAAGATGTCCAAGCACCTGGGCAACATCCTCCAGCCGATCCCGCTGATGGACCAGCACGGCGCCGACGCCGTCCGGTGGTTCATGGCCGCGGGCGGCTCGCCCTGGGCCGCGCGCCGCGTCGGCCACGGCACCATCCAGGAGGTCGTCCGCAAGACCCTGCTGACCTACTGGAACACCGTCGCCTTCCAGGCCCTGTACGCGCGCACCGCCGACTGGGCGCCCTCCGCCGCCGACCCGGCGCCCGCGGACCGTCCGCAGCTCGACAAGTGGGTGCTCTCCGAGCTCAACACCCTCGTCCGCGAGGTCGACCTGGCCCTGGAGGCCTACGACACCCAGCGGGCCGGCAAGCTGCTCTCCGGCTTCGTCGACGACCTCTCCAACTGGTACGTCCGCCGCGGCCGCCGCCGCTTCTGGCAGGGCGACGCCGCCGCGCTCGCCACCCTGCACGAGGCCCTGGAGACCGTCACCCGGCTGATGGCCCCGCTCACCCCGTTCATCACCGAGCGGGTCTGGCAGGACCTGGTCGTCCCGGTCGTCCCGGGTGCCCCCGCCTCCGTCCACCTCGCGAGCTGGCCGACCGCCGACGAGACCCTCGTCGACGCCGACCTCTCGCGGCACATGGCGCTGGTGCGGCGCCTCGTCGAACTCGGCCGGGCCACCCGCGCCGAGTCCGGGGTGAAGACCCGTCAGCCGCTCTCCCGCGCGCTGATCGCCGCGCAGGGCTGGGACGAACTCCCCGCCGACCTGCGGGCGCAGATCGCCGAGGAGCTCAACGTCACCACCCTGGAGTCGCTGGCCGGCGTCGGCGCCTCGCTCGTCGACACCACCGCCAAGGCCAACTTCCGTGCCCTCGGCAAGCGGTTCGGCAAGGGCGTCCAGGACGTCGCCAAGGCCGTCGCGGCCGCCGACGCCGCCGTCCTCGCCGCCGAACTGCGCGCCTCCGGCACCACCGGGGTCGAGCTGAACGGCGAGCGGATCGAGCTCTCGCCGGACGAGGTGATCATCACCGAGACCCCGCGGGAGGGCTGGGCCGTCGCCAACGAGTCCGGTGCGACCGTCGCCCTGGACCTCGCGATCACCCCGGAGTTGAAGCGGCTCGGCATCGCCCGCGACGCCATCCGCCAGATCCAGGAGGCCCGGAAGAACTCCGGCCTGGACGTCGCCGACCGGATCGTCCTCCGCTGGCGCGCCACCACCGAGGAGACCGCCGAGGCCATCGCCGAACACGGCCCCCTCGTCGCCGAGGAGGTCCTCGCCGTGGACTTCGCGGCGGGCGCCGCCGACTGGGAGTCCGAGAGCTTCACCGACGACTCCCTCGGCCTCGCCTTCCAGCTCCGCAAGGCCTGAACGTAGAGGTCGACCTCTAGGGGCGCGGGGAACCGTGCAGTCCTGGAGGACGGCGAACCACCAGGGGCGCGGGGAACTGCGCAATTCGGATGCGGTCACCCTTCCGAATCGCGCGGTTCCCCGCGCCCTCTTCGTGGCCGGCCGCGCTCGACGGTGGGCCCGCGCCCCCGGAGGGTGCCCCGACCACACGAGGGCGCCCCCGCCGTGATGTTGATCACAGTGGGGGCGCCCTCGATGTGGGTGGTGCTTAGTTGTCGCCGTCCTCGTCGATGAGGAAGCCCCGCATCGGGGCCGGCGCCTGCTGCATCGGCTGCGGCGGCTGCGGGCGGACCGCGGCCATCGGCTGCGTCATCCCGGCAGGAGCCATCTGCGCGGCACCGCTGCCGCCCGGCTGGCCGCCGAAGCTCGGGCTGTTGCCGCCGCCGAAGGAGTTCCCGCCGAAGGACTGGCCGTTGCCGCCGAACGACGGCTGGTTGCCGCCGAAGGAGGGCTGGCCGCCGAAGCTGGAACCGGTGCCCACCGAGGAGGTGGCCGGCGACATCGACGACGCCGCCGGGGGCAGCGAGGCGGTGGCGGGGATCCGCGGCGGGGCCAGCGAGTCGTCCGCCTGCGACTCCAGCTGGCGCAGCTGGGTCTCCAGGTAGGACTTCAGGCGGGTCCGGTACTCGCGCTCGAAGGCGCGCAGGTCCTCCACCTTGCGCTCCAGCGTGGCGCGGGCGGACTCCAGCGAGCCCATGGCGACGCGGTGCTTCTCCTGGGCGTCCCGCTCCAGGGCGTCGGCCTTGGCGCGGGCGTCCCGCTCCAGGCCCTCGGCGCGGCTGCGGGCCTCGCCGACGATCTTGTTGGCCTCGGAACGCGCCTCGGAGATCGCCTGGTCGGCGGTCTGCTGGGCGAGGGCGAGCACGCGGGCGGCGCTGTCGCCGCCGGGCTGCTGCTGCGGCTGGCCCATCGGGCCGCCGAGCGGGCCGCCCATCGGCTGGCCCATGGGCTGACCCATCGGGCCGCCCATCGGCGCGAGCTGCTGCTGGCCGCCCATGGTCTGGCCCATGGGCTGACCCATCGGGCCGCCCATCGGCTGCAGCATCTGACCGCCCATCGGCTGGACCAGCTGCTGCTGGCCGCCCATGGTCTGCATCTGCTGGGGCTGGCCCATCTGCTGGGGCTGCCCCATCGGCTGCGGCTGGCCCATCTGACCGGCGCCGGGGCCGGGCGGGAGGGCGGGGGCGCCGGAGGGCAGGCCGAGGGGCTGGTTGCCCATCTGCTGCTGCGGGCCGCCCATCTGCGGACCGGGGCCCTGCTGCTGGCCGGGCACCGGGGGACCGGATATGGCGGCGGGCACGGGGGCGCCGGCGGGACGGGCGTCCTGCGGCGGCTCCTTGCGCATGTTGGCCTGGTTCTGCGCGGCGGCACGCGTTGCGGCGGCCAGCTTGGCGCGCAGGTCCTCGTTCTCGCGCAGCAGGCGGGTCAGCTCGGCTTCGACCTCGTCGAGGAAGGCATCGACCTCGTCCTCGTCATAGCCTTCGCGCAGCCGGACGGTCGTGAACTGCTTGTTCCGAACGTCCTCGGGGGTCAATGGCATCTCTTCACCTCAACGTGATCGTCGGCACTCCGGAATCCTGTCGCATCGCTCACAACGACAGGGACCGCACGAGCGAGATCAGGACATACACAATGATCATCAGTACGAAGAAGGACAGGTCGAGCGCCACGCCCCCGAGACGCAACGGCGGGATGAAGCGCCGAAGAAGCTTGAGCGGCGGATCCGTGACAGTGTACGTGGCCTCCAGGACCAGGACCATGGCCCTTCCCGGCCGCCACGAGCGCGCGAACTGGAAGACCCAGTCCATCACGAGGCGGAAGAGCAGGATGAGCAGGAAGACTGTCAGCGCGTAGTAAAGCACCGCCCCGACGATCCCCATCTCGTCTCCCTCTCCTGGTCATCAGCCCGTCGGTGACGCACTGTCGATCGGTCCACACGTAAAGTCGTGGCCGGGTCAGCTCTGGTTGAAGAACCCACCCTCGGCGATCCGAGCCTTGTCCTCCGCCGTGACATCGACGTTAGCAGGAGACAGGAGGAACACCTTCTGTGTCACGCGCTCGATACTGCCGTGCAGACCGAAGACGAGTCCAGCCGCGAAGTCTACGAGCCGCTTGGCGTCCGTGTCGTCCATCTCGGTCAAATTCATGATCACGGGTGTGCCGTCGCGGAACTGTTCCCCGATGGTACGGGCCTCGTTGTAGGTCCTCGGGTGCAGTGTGGTGATGCGGTAGGGCTCTCGTTCGTTCACTACCTTGGGCATGATCACCGGGGAGCTCTTCTCCAGGTTCTGGCGGCGGTCGGGTGTGATGGACGACACGGGCGCCATCCGCGGCGCCTCCTGCCGGATCGGGACGGCGGCCGGGACGGGCTGCGGCGCGATGTGCGCGACCGGCGCGGGCGCCGGGCGCTCGGCCGCGGCCGGGCGCAGGTCCTCGGTGCGGCCGGTGCGGATCGGCTCGGGGTCCGCGTCGTAGTCGTCGTCGGGGTCGTACCCCTGACCGTCGTACGTCTCGTCCTCCACGAGGCCGAGGTAGACCGCCATCTTGCGCATTGCGCCGGCCATGCTCCTGTCTCCTCCGCTCTGTGGTGGATCGACTCCGGCTCCGGCCTCGGCCTGCGGTCCCCGCAGAGGTCCGGGCTCGCCGGACCGACGGCCCGTCAGACCGTGAGGATTCTGCGGAGATGCGATCCACGAAGTTTTCGCTAGCGCGCTGGAACTGCTGCTAGGTTCTGTCCTGTTTTGTCCTGCAGTCTGATCTACTACCCGGTGACGTTACCCGAGCGGTGACCGCACGCCGAGTACCGCCGTACCGACGCGTACATGTGTCGCTCCGGCCGCCACGGCCTGCTCCAGATCCCCGCTCATGCCTGCGGACACCATCGTGGCAGTCGGATGGCTCGCCCGTACGGCGCTTGAGATTTCCGCGAGTCTGGCGAAGGCGGCGGCCGGATCGCCGGCCAGCGGGCCGGCCAGCGGAGCGACCGTCATCAGGCCGTCGAGCCTGAGGCCCGGTGCGGCGGCGATCAGGTCGGCGAGCGCCTCCACCTCGGACGGCGCCACCCCGGCGCGGTGCGCGCCCTCCCCGGCCTCCTTGTCGAGGGCCACCTGCACCAGGCAACCGAGGGGCGCGCGTCCGGAGTTGAGCACCCCGGCGGAGAGCGACTCCACCAGCCGCGGGCGGTCCACGGAGTGCACCAGGTCGGCGTAGCGGACCACCGAGCGGACCTTGTTGGTCTGCAACTGGCCGACGAAGTGCCAGGTCAGCGGCAGGTTCACGCACTGCTCGGCCTTGGGGGCGGCGTCCTGGTCGCGGTTCTCGGCCACGTCGGTGACCCCGAGTCCGGCGAGCAGCGCGGTGTCCTCGGCCGGGTAGGTCTTGGTGACCACGACCAGGGTGACCTCGTCGCGGGCGCGGCCCGCGGCCGAGCAGGCGTCCGCGATCCGCTTCTCGACCACGTCGAGGTTGGCGCCGAGCTGCTCGTACCGCTCGCGCTGCCGCGCGTCGAGGGCCGCGGAGAAGTCGGCGCCGCCCGGGAACGGTCCGTAGATGTCGTTCGTCATGAGTCTTCGGGGCCCAACCAGACGTAGCTCGCGAGCCGGCCCGTCCGCTGCTCGCGGCGGTAGGAGTAGTGGTCGTCGGACTCGAGGGTGCAGACGTCGGAGCGCACCACGTCGGTGACGCCCGCCTCGGCGAGCTGGGCGGCGACGCCGGCGGCGACGTCCAGCGCGGGCGTGCCCCAGGAGGTCTCGGCGTACGCGGCGGGCACCACCCGGGCGACCTCGGCACGCAGGTCGGCGGGCACCTCGTAGCAGCGCCCGCAGACGGCGGGGCCGAGCACGGCGGTGATCCGCGCCGGGTCGGCGCCGAGCTCCGTCATGGCCCGCACGGCGGCGGGCACGACGCCCGCGGCCAGGCCCGGCCGGCCGGCGTGGGCCGCGCCGACGACGCCGGCCGCCCGGTCGGCCAGCAGCACGGGCGTGCAGTCGGCGGTGAGCACGGCGAGGGCGAGCGGGCGGTCGGTGACCACCGCGTCGACGGTGGGGGCCTGCCCGTCGGGCTGGCGCTGCGTCACCACGGAGACTTCCGCGCCGTGCACCTGGTTCATCCAGACCACGTCGGCCGGGTCGAGGCCGAGCTGCCGGGCGGCGATCTCCCGGTTGCGCCGGACGGCGGCCGGGTCGTCCCCGACCGCGCCGCCGAGGTTCAGCTCCCCGTACGGCGAGGTGCTCACCCCGCCCCACCGGGTGGTGGAGGCGAAGTGAGCACCCTGTCGACTGATGTGAGGAATCACGTGCGAGACGTCTACTTCAGGAAGTCGGGCACGTCGAGCTCCTCGGCGGGGCTCTCCACGTACGGCTGGCGGGCGGGCTGCACCTGCGGCGGCACCGGCGGGACGGCCGGGGTGATCCGGGCCGGCACGTCTGCGGGGCGGTCGGAGTCGTCCGAACGGGAGGTCACCGAGCCGATCCCGTAGGAGGGCCGGGTGGCCGGACGCTCCGGGGCCGCCGCGGGCGCGGTGGAGGAGGGCGAGGACGCCTTGACCACCGGCTCGCGGACGATCGCCGGCGGCTGGCCGCCGTCGAAGCCGGCCGCGATGACGGTGACCCGGACCTCGTCGCCGAGCGCGTCGTCGATGACGGCGCCGAAGATGATGTTGGCCTCGGGGTGGGCGGCCTCGCTGACCAGCTGGGCGGCCTCGTTGATCTCGAACAGGCCGAGGTCGGAGCCGCCGGAGATGGAGAGCAGCACGCCGCGGGCGCCGTCGATGGAGGCCTCCAGCAGCGGCGAGGAGATCGCCATCACGGCGGCCGCCTTGGCGCGGTCCTCGCCGCGGGCGGAGCCGATGCCCATCAGGGCGGAGCCGGCGTCCGACATGACCGACTTGACGTCGGCGAAGTCGAGGTTGATCAGGCCGGGGGTGGTGATCAGGTCGGTGATGCCCTGGACACCGGAGAGCAGCACCTGGTCGGCGGAGCGGAAGGCGTCCAGCACGCTCACCTGGCGGTCCGAGATGGACAGCAGGCGGTCGTTGGGGATGACGATGAGGGTGTCGACCTGCTCGCGCAGGGAGGCGATGCCGTCCTCGGCCTGGTTGGCGCGGCGGCGGCCCTCGAAGGTGAACGGGCGGGTGACCACGCCGATGGTGAGCGCGCCGAGCGAGCGGGCGATGTTGGCCACGACGGGCGCGCCGCCGGTGCCGGTGCCGCCGCCCTCGCCGGCGGTGACGAAGACCATGTCGGCCCCCTTGAGGACCTCCTCGATCTCCTCGCGGTGGTCCTCGGCGGCCTTCCGGCCGACCTCGGGGTTGGCGCCGGCGCCGAGGCCCCGGGTGAGTTCACGGCCCACGTCGAGCTTCACGTCGGCGTCGCTCATGAGGAGGGCCTGCGCATCGGTGTTGATCGCGATGAACTCGACGCCCTTGAGCCCGACCTCGATCATCCGGTTGATGGCGTTGACACCACCGCCGCCGATTCCGACGACCTTGATGACTGCGAGGTAGTTCTGGGGTGCTGCCACGTCGAAGGCCTCTCGCCTCGAATTTCCGGGTCGGCTCCCCTTGTCGCGAAGGCCGACGGATGTCGATGGGTGGGAAGCGCGCGCTTTCGGTGCTGGTATGTCCGAAATGCCGACCGCCGACCCGAACCCTAAACTTGAGGTTTAGGGTTGTAACTGCGGCTGTGTCACTTCACCGTTGGACACAGCCCGGTGACACAGGACAGTAGGTCGCATCCGGTCGGTGTTCAACGAACAACGCCGAGCTTCCCGTTTTTCTTTTGAGCCTATGTGATCATCGACTCCCCGGCGAAACCGGGGTGACCACCAAGGGTCGGACCGGAGCCTCGGCGCCGTCAATACCGCCCCTTGAGGAAGAACTTACCGGATCATCCAGACACGGCCGGGGCATCCGGGGCACTCACGTCGTAATTGGCGGCTTTCCGACCGAGCAGTGCGGCCAGCACCCGGGCCTTGCGCTCCGTCCGCTCCGGGCTCCCCCAGCGCACCGTCGCCCCGCCCGCCAGCTGCAGCCGGATGTCGTCGTAGCTGTGCACCTGCACCGCCCCGGCCTTCCCGGCCAGTTCGGCGGGCAGCCCGGCCGCGACGGTGATCGCCGCCCGCACCAGGGCCGGCCGGTCGAAGAGGTCCAGCGCGTCGTTCGCCTGCTGACCGAGCTGCAGGTCCACCACCGGCACCCCGGCCGGGGCGGCCGCCTCGGTGGCGAAGGTGAAACCCCCCGCGTCCACCTGCGCGAACTTCCCGTCGTCGGTGCGGACGGAGGCCACCGCCCGACGCTCCGTCACCTTGACCCGCAGGGTGTGCGGCCAGCCGCGCCACACCTCGGCCTTCGCCACCCGGGGCAGCGCCTCCACCCGCTTGCGGGCCTCGTCGAGGTCGACCCGGGCGAGCGGCCCCTGCCGCAGCCCGCCGAGCGCCGACGCCACCTCGCCCCGGCCGAGCTTCCCGCTGTCCAGGCCCTGGACGGCGACGGCGCGCACGTCCAGGGCCGAGGAGAGGAACACCGTCCAGCCGAGCAGGCCGGCCACCAGCGCGCCGAGCACGCACAGCACCGCGATCCCCCGCCGGGAGAGCCGCAGCCTGGTGGCCGGCGCGGGCGCCGGGTCGGCGGGGTCAGCCACGGCGGCGGCCGCCTCTGGACGCCTCGATCGCCTCGTAGACCATGCGGACCAGCAGCTCGTCCGCGTCCCGGCGGCCGAACTCGGCGGCCGAGCGGCTCATGTCCCACAGCCGCGCCGGGTCGGTGAGCACCGGCAGCACGTTCTGCAGCACCCACTCCGGGGTGAGTTCGGCGTCGTCGACCAGCAGGCCGCCGCCGGCCTTGACCATCGGCTGGGCGTTCAGCCGCTGCTCGCCGTTGCCGATCGGCAGCGGGACGAAGGCGGCCGGCAGGCCGACCGCCGCCAGCTCCGCGACGGTCATCGCGCCGGCCCGGCAGAGCATCATGTCGGCCGCGGCGTACGCCAGGTCCATCCGGTCCACGTACGGCACCGGCCGGTACGGCGGCATGCCGGGGATGTCGTCGACCACCGGCAGCTCGTTCTTCGGGCCGACCGCGTGCAGGATCTGCACCCCGTACTGCTGCAGGCGCGGGGCGATCGCCTGGACGGTCTCGTTCAGCCGGCGGGCGCCCTGCGAGCCGCCGGAGACCAGCAGGGTGGGCAGCCGCTGGTCGAGGCCGAAGTAGTGCCGGGCCTCCGGGCGGACGGCGTTGCGGTCCAGCGTCGCGATGGTGCGGCGGAGCGGGATGCCGATGTACCGGGAGTCGCGGAGCTTGGAGTCCGGGGTGGAGACGGCGACGAAGTCGGTGTAGCGCGCACCGATCTTGTTGGCCAGGCCCGGGCGGGCGTTGGCCTCGTGGACGACGATCGGCACGCCGGCCCGCTTGGCGGCGAAGTAGGCGGGCATCGCGACGTAGCCGCCGAAGCCGACCACCACGTCCGCGTTGACCCGCTCGATGACGTCCTGGGCGGCGCGCACGGTGCCCCGCAGCCGGCCCGGGACGGTGATCAGCTCCGGGGTGGGCTTGCGGGGCAGCGGCACGGCGGGGATCAGCGCCAGCTCGTAGCCGCGTTCGGGCACCAGCCGGGTCTCCAGGCCTCGCTCGGTGCCGAGGGCGGTGATCCCGACGGACGGGTCGTGCCTGCGGAGCGCGTCCGCGAGCGCCAAGGCCGGCTCGATGTGACCGGCGGTCCCGCCGCCGGCGAGTACGACATGCACCGAAATTCACCGCTCCCTGCGCGCCGGACGTGCGGCCGGCTTGCGCGCTGTGGTTCGTCGTCGTGGCACCACCCTGGCCAGGAACGTCCCGGCCCGGGTGGGGTTCCGGGCGGCCAGGGCCGCCTTCGCCCCCGGGGTGCTGCGCGCGAAGCTGACCAGCACGCCGACGGCGCACAGGGCCGACAGCATGGCGGACCCGCCGTAGGAGAACAGCGGGAGCGGGACGCCCGCGATGGGCAGGAGTCCCAGTGCCGACCCCAGGTTGACCATGGCCTGCGCCATGATCCACGTGGTGGCGGCTCCCGCGGCGTACCTGACGAAGAAGTCCTTCGTGCCGATGGCCACACGGATACCCGCGTAGCCTAGTGCCGCGAAGAGACCGAGCACCGACAGCGTCCCCACCAGACCGAGTTCCTCGCCGGTGGCGGCGAAGATGAAGTCGGTGTGGGCCTCCGGCAGCTGGCCCCACTTCTCGACGCCCGCGCCGAGGCCGGAGCCGAACGGGCCGCCGGCGGCGAAGGCGTAGAGGCCGTGCAGGGCCTGGAAGCAGTTGATGTTCGGGTCCGGCTTGGTGACGCCGATGCAGGCCAGCCGGTCGAGCCGGTGCGGCACCGTGATGATCAGCGCGGTGCAGGCGACCACGGCGATGCCGAGGGTCGCGGCGAACAGCCGCAGCGGGGCGCCGACCATCCAGAGCAGGCCGAAGAGCATCGCCACCAGCACCATGGTGGTGCCCATGTCGCCGCCCAGCATGATCAGCATCATCAGCAGCACGGTGCCGGGCACCAGCGGGACGAGCAGGTGCTTCCACTGGTCGAGGGTGTGGGTGCGGTGCTTGCGGGCGAGCAGGTCCGCACCCCAGAGGACCAGGGCGAGTTTGGCGAACTCGGAGGGCTGGACCTGGAAGAAGCCGAAGCTCAGCCAGTTCCGGTTGCCGTTGACCATCACGCCGACGCCGGGGATCGCCACCAGGAGCATGCCGGCGATCACGGCCAGCAGCAGCGGGTAGGCGAGCAGTCTCAGCGCCTTGACCGGGGTGCGGGCGAGCAGCACCAGCATGACGGTGCCGAGCATGGTGGCGACCAGCTGCTTGCGGAAGAAGAACGTGATCGGCAGGTGGTGCTCCATGACCAGGATCTGGGACGAGGAGAACACCATGACCAGGCCGAGCACCACCAGCAGCATGGTGGAGCCGAGGATCAGGTAGTACGGGGTGAGCGGACGTTCCAGCATCCAGCGCACCCGGGCGCGCAGGGCGCGGAGCCGGGTGACGGGGGTGGCGGCCTTGAAGGTGGTGGTGGTCGCCGAGATCAGCTGGAGGCGGGCGGAGCCGCGCTCCGGTGGGGCGGCCGTTCCCGCCTTGCCCTCACCGGACACCTGCTCCCCCTGTCTCTTCCGCGCTCGGGCCGGACGGCCGCTGGTGCCGTCCGGCCTGTCCCGCTATTCCATCAGGTCCAGGACCGCGGCGGCGAAGAGGTCGCCGCGTTCGCCGTAGTTGGTGAACATGTCCATCGAGGCGCAGGCGGGCGCCAGCAGGACGGTGTCCCCGGGCTTCGCCAGCGAGGCCGCCGTCCGGACGACGTCGGCCATCGCCTCGGCGCCAGTCTGTCCCGCGGCGGCTTCGACGACGGGGACATCCGGGGCGTGTCGCAGCAGCGCCTCGCGGATCAGGCCGCGGTCCTGGCCGATCAGCACGGCCGCCCGCAGGCGGTCGGCGGCGGCCGCGACGAGCTCGTCGAAGGTGGCGCCCTTGGCGAGTCCGCCGGCGATCCAGACCACCGGTTCGTACGCGGCGAGCGAGGCCGCCGCGGCGTGGGTGTTGGTGGCCTTGGAGTCGTCGACGTAGGTGACCTCGTCCACCACCGCGACCCGGGCGATCCGGTGCGCGTCGGGGCGGAAGGCGCGCAGGCCGTCGCGGACGGCCTTGGCGTCCACGCCGTAGGCGCGGGCGAGGGCGGCCGCGGCGAGCGCGTTGGCGACGTTGTGCGGGGCGGCCGGCACGACGTCGGAGACGGCGCCGATCTCGGCCGCGTTGTTGGCCCGGTCCTCGACGAAGGCGCGGTCGACGAGCAGGCCGTCGACGACGCCGAGGTTCGACGGGCCCGGGGCGTCGAGCCCGAAGCCGATCGCCCGGCAGCCCTCCTCGACGTCGGCCTCGCGGACCAGCGCCTCGGTGGCCGGGTCGGCCAGGTTGTAGACGCAGGCGACCTCGTTGCCCTCGTAGATGCGGCCCTTGTCGGCGGCGTACGCCTCCATCGACCCGTGCCAGTCGAGGTGGTCGGGGGCCAGGTTGAGGACGGCCGCCGAGTGCGGGCGCAGCGAGGGCGCCCAGTGCAGCTGGTAGCTGGAGAGTTCGACGGCGAGGACGTCGTAGGGCTCCTCGGCGAGCACCGCGTCCAGGACGGAGACGCCGACGTTGCCGACGGCGGCCGTCCGCGCGCCCGCCGCGGTGAGGATCGAGGCGAGCATCTGGACGGTGGTGGTCTTGCCGTTGGTGCCGGTGACGGCCAGCCAGGGGGCGGGCTCTCCGGTCGCCGGGTGCGGGCGGCGCAGCCGCCAGGCGAGTTCGACGTCGCCCCAGACGGGGACGCCGGCCTGCTCGGCGGCGGCGAACAGCGGGCTGTTCGGCGGCCAGCCGGGCGAGGTGACGATCAGTTCGGTGCCCTCGGGGAGGGTGTCGCCGTCGCCGAGGCGGACGGCGATGCCGGTGAGGTCGGCGGCCTTGGCGCGCAGTGCGGGGCCGTCGCCGCCGTCGACGACGGTGACCTCGGCGCCGAGGTCGCGCAGCACCCGGGCGGCGCTGACGCCGGACAGGCCGAGGCCCGCCACGACGGTCCTCAGGCCGTTCCAGTCGGGGTTGTCCGTCATCCGGCCACCCATCCTGCGTAGAAGAGTCCGAGGCCGACCGCGACGCACAGGCCCTGGATGATCCAGAAGCGGACGACGATGAGCACCTCGCTCCAGCCCTTGAGCTCGAAGTGGTGCTGGAGCGGCGCCATCTTGAAGACGCGCTTGCCGGTCATCCGGAACGAGCCGACCTGGATGATCACGGACAGGGTGATGATCACGAACAGGCCGCCGAGCAGGGCCAGCAGCAGTTCGGTGCGGGAGCAGATGGCGAGGCCGGCGAGGGCGCCGCCGAGGGCGAGCGAGCCGGTGTCACCCATGAAGATCTTGGCGGGCGAGGTGTTCCACCACAGGAAGCCGAAGCAGGAGCCCATCAGGGCGGAGGCGACGACGGCGAGGTCCAGCGGGTCGCGGACGTCGTAGCAGTTCGCGGTGGCGGTGATCATGTGGGCGCAGGTCTGGCCGTACTGCCAGACGCCGATGAAGACGTAGGCGCCGAAGACCATCACCGAGGCGCCGGTGGCGAGGCCGTCGAGGCCGTCGGTGAGGTTCACGCCGTTCGACATCGCGGCGATCATGAAGTAGGCCCAGATGACGAAGAGCACCGGGCCGATGGACCACTTGAAGTCGTTGACGAACGACAGGTGGGTGGAGGCGGGCGTCTGGTTGCGGCTGTCGGCGAACTGCATCGACAGGACGGCGAACGCGAGGCCCACGAAGGACTGGCCGAACAGCTTCGCCTTGGCCCGCAGGCCGAGGGAGCGGCGCTTGACCACCTTGATGTAGTCGTCGAGGAAGCCGACCAGGCCCAGACCCACTGTCAGGAACAGCACCAGCAGGCCGGAAGCCGTGGGCGACTCGCCCGTTATCGCCTTGGTGGCGAAGTAGGCGATCAGCGTCGCCAGGATGAACGCGATGCCGCCCATGGTGGGGGTGCCGCGCTTGCTGTGGTGGGCCTTGGGGCCGTCGTCGCGGATGTACTGGCCGTAGCCGTGCCGGGCCAGCAGCTTGATCAGGGCGGGCGTGCCCAGCAGCGACAGGATCAGGCCGATGCCGCCGGAGAAGAGGATCTGCTTCACTGAGCGGCCCCATCGGCGAGCAGGGCCTCGGCGACCTTCTCCAGGCCGGCCGAACGGGAGGCCTTCACCAGCACCACGTCCCCAGGCTGCAGCTGACTGCGCAGCAGCTCGATCGCCGCGTCCGCGTCGGACACCAGCACCGACTCCTCACCCCACGAACCTTCGTTCCTCGCGCCGAGTTCCATGCAGGCCGCCTCGCGTCCGCCCACCGCCACCAGCTTGGTGACGTCGAGCCGGACGGCGAGCCGCCCGATGGCGTCGTGCTCGTCGAGGCTGTCCTCGCCGAGCTCCCGCATCTCCCCGAGCACCGCGAAGGTGCGGCGGCGCTCCGGGCCGCGGCCGGCCATCGACACCAGCGCCCTGAGCGCGGCCCGCATCGAGTCGGGGTTCGCGTTGTAGGCGTCGTTGACGACGGTGACACCGTCGGCCCGGTCGACGACCTCCATGCGCCAGCGGGACAGCGCACCCGCCTCGCTGAGCGCTTCGGCGGTGTCGTCGACGGGCATCCCGAGCTCCACCGCCACCGCTGCGGCGGCGAGGGCGTTCGAGACGTGGTGCTCACCGTACAGGCGCAGGTTCACGGGTGCGGAACCGGCCGGGGTGATGAGCGTGAAGGACGGCCGGCCGGTGGCGTCCAGGCGAACGTCGGCTGCACGGACGTGGGCGTCCCGGCTCTCGCCGAACAGCACGACGCGGCCCTTGGTCCGGCTCGCCATCGCCCGCACCAGCGGGTCGTCGGCGTTGAGGACGGCGACGCCGTCGGCGCCGAGCGCCTCGACGATCTCGCCCTTGGCCTGCGCGATGCCCTCCTTGGAGCCGAACTCGCCGACGTGGGCGCTGCCGACGTTGAGGACGATCGCGATGCTGGGCGGGGTGATGCCGGTCAGGTACTCGATGTCGCCCTTGTGCCGGGCGCCCATCTCCAGCACCAGGTGCTTGGTGCCCGGTTCGACCCGCAGGGCCGTCATCGGGTGCCCGATCTCGTTGTTGAGGTTGCCGGGCGGGTAGACGGTCTCGCCGCGGCGCTGCAGCACCTGGGCGATGAGGTCCTTGGTGCTGGTCTTGCCGGAGGAGCCGGTGAGGGCGACCACGGCGGTGCCGGTGGCGCGCTCCACGACGGCGCGGGCGAGCCGGCCGAGGGCCGCCACCACGTCGTCCACCAGGATCGCGGGCACGCCGACCTGACGGGAGGCCAGCACCGCGACGGCACCGCCGTCGACCGCCCCGGCGGCGTAGTCGTGGCCGTCCACGTGCTCGCCGGCCACCGCGACGAACAGGCCGCCCGGCTGCACCTGGCGGGAGTCCACCACGACCGGTCCGGTCACCAGGGCCTCGGGGTCGGCGCCGTCGAGCGTGCCGCCGACCGCCGCGGCGGCCTCGGCCAGGGTCAGTGCGATCACGGCTGCTCTCCTTCGGGGGCCTGCTCGGGGCGGGCGGGGGCCTGCTGGGTGCGGACGGTCCGCGCGATGGCCTCGCGCAGTTCCTCGCGGTCGTCGAACGGGCGGACCTCGCCCTTCGCGTACTGGCCGACCTCGTGGCCCTTGCCGGCCACCAGGACGGTGTCCCCGGCGTGCGCCCGGGCGACGGCGTGCAGGATCGCCTCGGCGCGGTCCGGGACGACCAGCACCTCGCCGCGCTCCTGCTCGGGCACCTCGGCGGCGCCGGCGAGCATCGCGGTGAGGATCGCCAGCGGGTCCTCGGAGCGCGGGTTGTCACTGGTGAGCACGGCGGTGTCGGCGATCCGCGCGGCGATCGCGCCCATCGGGCCGCGCTTGAACGGGTCGCGGTCGCCGCCGCAGCCGACGACGACGTGCAGCCGGCCCTTGGTGACCTCGCGCAGCGACTCCAGGACGGCCTGCAGGGCGTCCGGCTTGTGCGCGTAGTCGACCACGGCGACGTACGGCTGGCCGGCGTCGACCCGCTCCAGGCGGCCGGGCACGCCGGTCGAGGCGGCGACCCCGGCGGCCGCGGCGTGCAGCGGCACGCCGGCGGTGACCAGGGCGGTGATCGCGCCGAGGGCGTTGGCCACGTTGAACGGGCCGGGCAGCGGCACCGAGGCGTCCGCGGCGGCGCCGTCCGGGCCGACCACGCGGAAGGTCGAGCCGGCCGGGCCGAGCTGGACGTCCACGGCCCGCCAGTCGGCGGCCGGGTCGCCCTTCGCGGAGAAGGTCACCACCGGGATCGGCGCCTCGGCGGCCAGCCGGCGGCCGTAGGCGTCGTCGAAGTTGGCCACCCCGCGGCGGGCCTTGTCGGTCTGGAAGAGCCGGGCCTTGGCCCGGTAGTAGTCCTCCATGTCCGGGTGGAAGTCGAGGTGCTCGGGCGTGAGGTTGTTGAACAGCGCGACGTCGTACATCACGCCGTCGACCCGTCCGAAGACCAGCGCGTGGCTGGAGACCTCCATGACGACGGCGGCCGCGCCGCGCTCGCGCATCACCGCGAGGACGGCGTGCAGGTCGGTGGACTCGGGGGTGGTGCGCTCGCTCTTGATCCGCTCGCTGCCGACCCGCATCTCGACGGTGCCGATCACGCCGGGCAGCAGGTCGCCGCCGCGCAGGCCGGCCTCGACCAGGTACGAGGTGGTGGTCTTGCCGTTGGTGCCGGTCAGGCCGATCATCAGCAGCTGCTCGCTGGGGCGCCCGTACACGGCGGCGGCGAGGTGGCCCATGGCGCCGCGGACGTTGTCCACGACCAGCAGCGGGGCGCCGGCCCCGCGGGCGAGCTCGGCGCCGGCCGGGTCGGTCAGCACGGCGACGGCGCCCGCCGCCACCGCCTGTCCGGCGAAGGCGGCGCCGTGGTGGTTGGCACCGGGGAAGGCCACGTACACGTCGCCGGGGCGCACCGCCCGGGAGTCGTGGGTGATGCCGGTGACCCCGGTGTCCTCCGCGCCCTCGGCGGGCGCCAGGCCCAGCTGTCGGGCGACCTCGGCGAGCGGCAGCGCCGCCGGGCTGGAGGGGCGGGGCGGGCTCGCGGAGATTTGATCGGGTTTCGGCACGGCGGGCAGGGTATCGGCCGAAGGGCCTCCAGGGCCAAACCGGGCGGGGGTGCCCCCGTCGTTCCGCTCCGCCGGGCGCGGATCGCTGCTGCGGTGGTCGGGGGCGTCGTCCATCAGGGCTTCCAGTCGACGGGCAGGTTCGGCGCCTCGCTGCCGCTCGGCGCGACCCGCAGGGTCTTCAGGGCGAACTCCATCACCTGCTTGAACACCGGGCCGCACAGCTGGCCGCCGAAGTGGCCGTTGACCGGGTCCTGGATCACGCAGGAGACCGTGACCCGGGGCTGGTCGGCCGGCGCGAAGCCGATGAAGGAGGCGGTGTACCCGGAGTACCGGCCGGTCTTCGGGTCCACGCGGTTGGCGGTGCCGGTCTTGCCGGCGACACGGTAGCCGGGGATCGCCGCCTTGGTGCCGGTGCCCTGCTCGTCGGTGACGACGGACTCCAGCATCTCGGTGAGCGTCTTCGCGGTCGCCTCGCTGACCACCCGGGTCTGCGCGCCCGGCGGGGTCGGGGTGTAGCGGCCGTCCGGGCCGGTGGTGCCCATGACCAGGCTCGGCGCGACCCGCACCCCGCCGTTGGCGATGGTGGAGAACACCGAGGTGGCCTGCAGGGCGTTGACCGACAGGCCCTGCCCGAACGGGATGGTGTACTGCTGCGAGCCCTTCCAGTCCTCCGGCTTGGCGAGGATGCCGCGGGTCTCGCCGGGGAAGCCGAGGCCGCTGGGCTGCCCGATCCCGAACTTCTGCAGGTAGCCGCCGAGCACCTTGTTGGCCGCGGCCTGGTCCTTGCCCAGGTGCTCGGCGGCCTCGATGGTGCCGATGTTGGAGGACTTGGCGAGCACGCCGGCCAGCGTCAGGTACCAGGTCTCGTGGTCGACGTCGTCGTGGAAGACCCGGTCGGAGCGCTGCAGCGTGTTGGGCACGGTGACGTGGGTGTCCCAGCTCGCGGTGCCGGTGTCCAGCACCGCGGCCATGGTCATCAGCTTGGCGGTGGAGCCGGGCTCGTACGCGTCCTGGACGGCGGCGTTGCCGAGCTGCTCGGGCCGGGCCGAGGCGAGCTTGTTCGGGTCCAGGCCGGGCGAGGTGGCCATCGCGAGGACCCGGCCGGTCTTCACGTCCTGGACGACGACGTAGCCCTTCTCCGCCCCGGCGTTGGCGACCTGGTCGGTGATGGCCCGCTGGGCCGCCCACTGGATGTCCTTGTCGACGGTCAGCCGCAGGTCGGTGCCGGGCACCGGGGCCTGCATGCCGCCGCCGGAGCCGGGCACGATCCGCCCGCCGACCGAGGCGTAGGTGGAGCGGCCGTCCACGCCCGCGAGGTCCTTCTGGAACTGCAGCTCCAGGCCGCCGGTGCCGGTGCCCTCGGCGTTGACGAAGCCGACCAGGTTGCCGGCGAGGTCGCCGGCCGGGTAGACCCGCCGCTTGCTGGGCGACCAGACCACCCCGGCGAGGGTGTTGGCGCAGGCGGCGTCGACCGCGGTGCGACCGCCCTTCTCCACGGGCTTGCCGAGCAGCTGCCGCTGCCCCCGGCAGGCCTTGCCGTCGGCCTGCTTGGCCAGGTCGGCGCGCAGGTCGGCGATCCTGTTCTTCGCCTCCGGGGTCTGCCGGGGCGCGAGCAGCGCGTACCGGCTCTTCGGGTTCTTCGGGTTGAGGTGCAGCAGTCCGGCGATCTTCTCCTGCGGCACGCCGAGGATCGGGGCGAGCAGCGCGGCGGCCTGCTCCGGCGCGTCCGGGACGTGGGTGGCCTCGGGGGTGAACAGCGTGGGGTCGGCGGTGATGTCGTAGGCGTCCACGGTGGTCGCCAGGACGGTGCCGTCGCTGGACGTTATCGAGCCGCGCTCCGCGGACAGCACGACCGGCACGTACTGGTTGGCGCCGGCCTCGGAGGCGAGCGCGTGCGAGTCGAGCAGCTGCAGCTGGACGAGCCGTCCGGCGAACACCGTGAAGACGACGACCAGCGCGATGCCGGCCAGCCGCAGCCGCTTGCGCGGGTCGGCGAGACGGATCATGCGCGGCTGCGGGCGGGCGGCGGGGCGCTGCGGGCGGCGGGCCGGGCGGGCGGCCCGGGGGTCGGTGCCGCGGCCGCGGTCCGGGCGCGGGGGCGTCCGGCGGGCCTGGTCGGCGGAGCGCGGGCGGGGGGTGCGGGCCCGGTCGGCGGGTTTGCGGCCGGGCTCGCCGGGGCGGTGCGGCCTGCGGTCGCCGGGGCCCTGCGGCCGGCGCGGTGTGCTCATCGTCCGCTCCCGGGGTGCGGGGCCGTCGGGGTCGCCGTGGCCGGCGGGGCGGGGGCGATCTGCACCCCGTCGTCGCCCGCGGTCGGCGAGGGGGACGCCGGCGCCGGGGCGCCGGCGGAGGGGGCCGCGGGCACGGCGGAGGCGGCAGCGGCGTCGTCGGGCCGCTTGACCGGCGGGCTGTCCTGGGCCTGGCCGGGCGTGCCGAGCACCTTGCCGTCGTCCTGCAGGAAGGCCGGGCCGCCGCCGGGCACCATGCCCAGTTCGCGGGCGCGGCGGGCCAGTGCGTCGGGGGCGGCGTTCCGGTCGATCTGCGCCTGCAGGCCCTGTTTCTCGTCGGTGAGGTCGGTGGTCTGCTTCTTCAGCCGGGACAGCTCGAAGGAGCCCTCGTTGAGGGCGGTGTTGAGCATCAGCAGGCCGAGCAGCCCGGCCGAGAGCAGCACCACGATCAGCACGGCGAACGGTGTCCGTCCGCGGACCGGCCGGGACTGCGGACGGGCGGTGATCCTCCCCCGTCCCGCCTGCCCGGGGAGCGTGCCGCTCCTCCGGGTCCGACCGCCCCGCCCGCCCGCGGGCAGCAGGGGCCCACCGCCGGCCACCGGCACCGCGCCCTCCCTCTCGCCGTTCCTCGCTCGCCGTCCGCCCCGGTCAGCGCCGGGTCGCCCTGATCCTCTCCGCCACGCGGAGCCGGACGGGCGCGGCGCGCCGGTTCTCCTCGATCTCCGCCTCGGTGGCCAGCACCGCGCCGCGGGTGTGCAGCTTCAGCCAGGGCTGGTGCTCCTCGGGCACGAACGGCAGCCCGGGCGGGGCGGTGGACGTGGCGCCGGCCTGGAAGTACTGCTTGACCAGGCGGTCCTCCAGGGACTGGTAGGACATGACCACGATCCGGCCGCCGACCGCGAGGCGTTCCAGCGCGCCGGGGATCGCCCGGTCCAGCACCTCCAGTTCCCCGTTGACCTCGATCCGCAGGGCCTGGAAGGTGCGCTTGGCCGGGTTGCCGCCGGTGCGCCGGGTCGCCGCCGGGATGGCGTTGCGTACCAATTCGACGAGACGCGCGCTGGTGGTGAACGGTTCCTTCTGCCGTTCGCGGACGATCACCGAGGCGATCTTCCCGGCGAACCGCTCCTCGCCGTAGACCTTGAGGATCCGGGCGAGGTCGCCGTGGCTGTAGGTGTTGAGGACCTCGGCGGCGCTCAGCCCGCGGGTCTGGTCCATCCGCATGTCGAGCGGGGCGTCCTGCGCGTAGGCGAAGCCGCGGTCGGCCTCGTCGAGCTGCATCGAGGAGACGCCGAGGTCGAACAGGACGCCGTGCACCTCGGGGATGCCGAGGTCGTCGAGGACCTGCGGGATCTCGTCGTACACGGCGTGCACCAGGGTGGCCCGGTCGCCGAACGGGGCCAGGCGCTCGGCGGAGAGCCGCAGCGCGGCCGGGTCGCGGTCCACCGCGACGAGCCGGGCCCCGGGGAACTGGGTGAGGATCGCCTCGCTGTGGCCGCCGAGGCCGAGGGTGGCGTCGACCACTACCGCGCCGGGGGCACCGGCCGCGGGGGCCAGGGCGTCCATGCAGCGCTGCAGCATCACGGGGACGTGCTTGGGTGCCGGACTCTCGTTGCTCATTGCGCGGTGGCGACCTTCCTCGGTGCGGCCGCCCGGGCCCGGACGGCTGGCCCCATTCTCGCCCACCGCCGGAGCGGCTCCGGCCGCCGGGCCGCGACCGCCCGCGTGCACACGGCCCGCGGTCCCCGCCCGCTCGCCTGGGGAAGGAGTGACCGCCCGGCACCGGGGAAGGTGCGCCAGGTGGCACAGGAGCGGGTGGAGGCCGCGGGCCGCGTACGGGGAGCGCCCCCTCGCCGGCCCGGGGGCGTCGGCGGGGCGCCGGGGCAGTGCTCCACTGCGCCGCCAGACTATCGCCCGCTCACGCCGAGTCAACGCTCCCCGACGGAGCGCCACCCGGGCGGCGGTACGGCTCCGCGCAGGTCACGGGTGCCGTGGGCGCGTCGGACCGGCCGGGCGCACCGTCGCGGTCCGCGCCGGGCATACCGGGCGGAACGGCGCAACCCGCCCGGCCTGCGGCGCAGCGGGGCTATGGACTCGATCACAGCCCGGGGGCGCCCGCACCACGGCGCCGGGATTCGGATTACCTTCGTCACCATGACAGTGACCCCCGACCGGCCCGTGCCGAACGCCGCTGCCAGCTCCGCCTCCGGCATCATCGACCGCTTCGTGGCGTCGAACCGCGAGTACGCGGTCGACTTCCGCGACGGCGGCATGGACGCCCGCCCCGTGCAGAAGGTCGCCGTGGTGGCGTGCATGGACGCCCGTCTCGACCTGTTCGCCGCCCTCGGCCTGGAGCTCGGCGACGCCCACATCATCCGCAACGCGGGCGGTGTCGTCACCGACGACACCATCCGCTCTCTCACCATCAGCCAGCGCGCCCTGGGCACCCGCTCGGTCGTGCTGATCCACCACACCGGCTGCGGTCTGCTCGGCCTCACCGAGGACTTCCGCCGCGAGCTGGAGGCCGAGGTCGGCCAGCGCCCGCAGTGGGCGGTGGAGGCGTTCGTGGACCTGGACGGCGACGTCCGGCAGTCCATGCAGCGGGTCCGCACCTCGCCGTTCGTGCCGCACACCGACGACGTCCGCGGCTTCGTCTTCGACGTCCACACCGGCCTGCTCCGCGAAGTCGACTGAGCCTGCCGTTCCGCGTCCGCCCCGCCCGGGGCGGACGACCCGCTCCGACCCGGCCGGCGTCGTCCGGGTCCCCTTCCCGCGCCCGGGGCTCCCGGCCCCGGGCGTCGGTGGTGCCGGGACGAACCGGGACACTGCACGCGTCTCGCCCGCCCGAGTGACTTCCGGCCGCACGACAGGGAAGAATGCCCGTGCAGGCCCGGCCCCGATCCACCGGGGCGGCCCGCCGCACGCCCACCGCCCGTGCCGCTCCTCGACGGACTCGCACGCCCGCCCGGGCGGTGCGCCATCGGTCGGCCGGCAACCTGAGCCGGCACAAGTGGTCCACATGGGAGCGAACGGGTGACGACCTACAACACGCAGGGCACGGCGGGCGCGACCCGTTCCGACGGTTTCGCGGCGCGCAGGCCCGCGGGGCTCCAGGAGCTGGGCGCGGTGGCCGAGCGCATCCGCGCGTCGGTGGAGAGCGTCATCGAGGGCAAGCCGGAGGCCGTCCGGATCGCACTGACCGTGCTGCTGGCCGAGGGCCACCTGCTGCTGGAGGACGTCCCCGGCGTCGGCAAGACCATGCTCGCCAAGGCACTCGCCCGGTCCGTGGACTGCACGGTGCGCCGCATCCAGTTCACCCCGGACCTGCTGCCCTCCGACGTGACCGGCACCAACGTCTTCGACCAGCACCAGCGGGACTTCGAGTTCCGGCCGGGCGCGATCTTCGCGCAGATCGTGGTCGGCGACGAGATCAACCGGGCCTCGCCGAAGACCCAGTCGGCGCTGCTGGAGTCGATGGAGGAGCGCCAGGTCACCATCGACGGCACCAGCTACGAGCTGCCCTCGCCGTTCATGGTCGTGGCGACCCAGAACCCGGTCGAGATGGAGGGCACCTACCCGCTGCCCGAGGCGCAGCGGGACCGCTTCATGGCCCGGGTGTCGATCGGCTACCCCAGCCCCGAGGCCGAGTTCGCGATGCTGGACGTGCACGCCGGCGCCAATCCGCTGGAGGACCTGCAGCCGGTGGCGCACGCCGCCGACATCCTCAAGCTGATCGAGGTGGTCCGCTCGGTGCACGTCGCCGACGCGGTGCGCCGCTACGCGGTCGACCTGGTCGCCGCCACCCGTTCCCACCCGGAGCTGCGGCTCGGCGCCTCGCCGCGCGCCACCCTGCACCTGGTGCGGGCGGCCCGTGCGGCCGCCGCGCTGGAGGGCCGCGACTACGTGGTGCCGGACGACGTCCAGGGGCTGGCCGTGCCGGTGCTGGCGCACCGCCTGCTGCCGACCGCCGAGAGCCGGATGAACCGGCGCACCGCCGAGCAGGTCGTGCTGGACCTGGTCGCGCGGCTGCCGATCCCCCGTCCGCAGGGGCGCGGCTGACGTGGCCGCGGGCGAGAACCCTCCGCCGCAGGCCGGGCAGGCGCCGCACGGACTGCGGGCGGGGCTGCACGGGCTGACCACCCGGGGGCGGTCCTTCCTCGCCGCCGGGATCACCGCCTCGCTGTGCGCGTACGTCTTCGGGCAGGACGCGCTGCTGCGGGTGGGTGTGCTGCTGGCGGCGCTGCCGCTGGTCTCCGCGCTCTGGCTGCTGCGCACCCGCTACCGGGTGGCGGGCGGCCGCCGGCTGTCCCCGCACCGCACCCCGGCGGGCCACGAGGCCCGGGTGCACCTGCGGCTGGACAACGTGTCCCGGATGCCCACCGGCGTGCTGATGCTGGAGGACCGCGTCCCGTACGTGCTCGGGCCGCGGCCGCGGTTCGTGCTGGACCGGGTCGAGTCGCACGGCTACCGCGAGGTGTCCTACCGGGTCCGCTCCGACCTGCGCGGCCGCTATCCGCTGGGCCCGCTGCAGCTGCGGCTGTCCGACCCGTTCGGGATGTGCGAGCTGGGCCGCTCGTTCAACGCCTCCGACGTGCTGACGGTGGTGCCGCAGGTCGTGCCGCTGCCGCCGGTGCGGCTGCCGGGCGAGCGGGCCGGGCACGGCGACACCAACGCCCGGGCGCTGGCGCTGGCCGGCGACGACGACGTGATCCCGCGCGAGTACCGGCACGGCGACGACCTGCGCCGGGTGCACTGGAAGTCCACCGCGCGGTACGGCGAGCTGATGGTCCGCCGCGAGGAGCAGCCGCTGCGGGCGCACGCCGCGGTGCTGCTGGACACCCGGGAGATCGCGCACCGCGGCTCCGGTCCGGGCTCCTCCTTCGAGTGGGCGGTGAGCTGCGCGGCGTCCGTCGGCGTCCACCTGGCCGACCGCGGCTACCGGACGCGGCTGGTCACCGACACCGGCCGCGCGGTGCCGTCCGCGGGCAACCCGGCCGCGACGACGCCGGCCGAGGCGAACGGGCTGTTGCTGGACGAGCTCGCGGTGGTCGACCACTCCGACGGCGGCGGGCTGGCCCGCGCCGAGGAGGTGCTGCGCGGCGGCGAGGGCCTGCTGGTCGCGATCGTCGGCTCCCTCGACTCCGAGCAGTTGGAGCGGCTGTGCGGGCTGCGCCGCCGGGCCGCCGGCGCGGTGCTGTTCCTGCTGGACACGGCGACCTGGGCGGGGCTGCGGCACCTGCTGCCGGACACCTCCGACGGCGACTTCGAGGAGCAGCAGAAGATGCTGCGGCGGGCCGGCTGGACGGTGCTGCCGGTGAAGGCCGACGCCTCGCTGCCCGAGCTGTGGCGTTCGGCCGACCGTACCGAGCAGTCGAGCCCCTACCGAGACGAGGTCGGCGCGTGACCACCCGGGCCCGTTTGACGATCAGCGCGGCGACGGCGACGGCGCTCACCGCCCTGTGCCTGCTGCCGCTGATCACCACGCACGGCTGGTTCGTGCAGGCCGTCCTGCTGGTCCTGGTCGCGGCCGGGGCGGGCACCGGGCTGCGCCGCCTCGCCGTCGCCGGCTGGGCGGTGACCCCGCTGCAGCTGCTGATCGTGCTGTACGCGCTGATGCTGCTGTCGGTGCGCCGGTCGATGGCCTGGGGGCTGCTGCCCGGCGGCCGGGCGCTGGACGCACTGAGCGGGCTGCTCACCCAGGCGGGCACGGACCTCGGCCAGTACGCGGTGCCCGCGCCGGACACGGCGGGCCTGCGGCTGGTGCTGGTCGGGTCGGTCGCCCTGATCGCGGTGCTGGTGGACGCGCTGGCGGTGACCCACCGGCGGGCGGCGGCGGCCGGTCTGCCGCTGCTGGCGCTGTACTCGGTGGGCTGCGGCCTGTCCGGGGTGGGCTCGGGTTCGTGGATCTGGTTCCTGCCCGCGGCCGGCGGCTACCTGCTGCTGCTGCGCGCCGAGGGCCAGGACCGACTGTCGCGCTGGGGCCGGGTGTTCAGCGGCCGGGGCAAGGCGACGAACACGCCACCGGTGCACAGCGGGCACCGGGTCGGTGTGATCGCGCTGGTGCTGGCGGTGGCGGTGCCGGCGTTCCTGCCGCAGGCGGGCCTGGGGCTGGTCGGGGCGATCGGCGGCAGCGGCGGTTCGGGCTCCGGCAGCGGGTCCGGGTACCACGTGACCTCGCTGAACCCGGTGGTGGCGCTGACCGAGAGCCTGCACCGTACGGACGCGGTGCCGCTGCTGCAGTACCGCACCACCGCGCAGTCCGTCGGCGAGATGTACCTGCGGATCGGCGCGCTGGACGAGTTCAACGGCGTCGACTGGCGGTTCTCCCCGCAGAAGCTGCAGCAGCGGCCCGAGCCGCTGCCGAAGCCCGCGGGCCTGTCCTCGGCGGTCGCGGTCACCCAGGCCGACACCCACGTGGCGATCTCGCAGAACCTGCGCACCGACTGGCTGCCGCTGCCGTACCCGGCGAACTCGGTGAAGGTGCAGGGCAACTGGCGGTACGAGCCGGAGACCCGCACCGTGGTCGGCGCGGACGGCCAGAAGACGGACGGCCTCACGTACGACGTGACCAGCCTGGACGTGCGGCCGACCGCCGAGCAGCTGCGCTCGGCCGGCCCCGTCCCCGCCGACCTGCCCGGGCGCTACCTGCAGCTGCCGGACTCGTTGCCGGCGCAGGTGGCGAGGACGGCGCAGGAGGTGACGGCGGGCAAGGACAACGCCTTCGACCGCGCGGTGGCACTGCAGGACTGGTTCACCTCGCCGCAGTTCCACTACGACACCGACATCGAGGCCGGCACCGGCAGCACCGCGATCCTGAAGTTCCTCCAGGACCGGCGGGGCTTCTGCGTGCACTTCGCGTCGACCATGGCCGCGATGGCCCGCACCCTGGGCATCCCGGCCCGGGTGGCGATCGGCTTCACGCCGGGCAGTTCCAGCGACGGCTCGGTGTACGTGGTGCGGTCGACCAACTACCACGCCTGGCCGGAGCTGTACTTCGCGGGCACCGGGTGGGTGCGCTTCGAGCCGACGCCGTCGGCCGGGCAGGGCGCGATCGCGCCGAGCTACGCCCGGCCGGAGACCGCCCCGTCCGCCGGGGCGACCACGGCGCAGCCGACCGACGAGCCGAGCGGCGCCGCGTCGGCCTCGCCGGGTGCGGCCAACAGCTGCGGCGGCGGCCACCGCGCGGAGGACTGCGCGGACCAGCAGACCGCCGCCGACCAGGCCGTGCACGGCGAGCCGTGGTGGCTGTCCTGGCGGGCGCTGGCGACGTTCTCGCTGGTGGCGCTGGCCCTGGTGCTGCTGGCGGTGCCGGCGCTGTGGCGGGCGAGGCTGCGGCGGCGCCGGCTCGGCGCCGGACGGCACCTGGCGGGTGCCGACCGCGCGGAGCTCACCGACGCGCAGGTGCTGGCCGCCTGGCAGGAGTTGATCGACTCGGCCTGGGACCTCGGCATCCCGCCGGACGACGCCAGTACGCCGCGCCGCACCGTGGCGCGGATCGCGCGGCTCGGTTCGCTGGACGTCGAGGCGCAGGCGGCCGCGGGCCGGGTGGCGCTCGCCACCGAGCAGGTGCTGTACGCCCGGGAGACCGGGCCGGTGCCGCCGCTCGGCGCGGACGTGCTCGCGACCCGGGAGGCGCTGCGGGCGTCGGTCGGCCGGTACGGCCGGCTGCGGGCGGTGCTGCTGCCGCCGTCGGCGGTGCGCCTGTGGTGGCGGGCCACCGAGCGGGTCGGCGCGGTGCGGCAGGCGGTGCGCGGCCGCTTCGACGCGGTGGCGGGTGCGGTGCGCACGGCCGTCCGCCGGGTGCTGCGTCGTCCGCCCGAGGAGGACGGCCGGTCCTGACCGGTCCCGCTCCCGGTCCGCCGGACGACGGCGCCGGGGGCGGGCAGTTCGGTGAACTGCCCGCCCCCGGCGGTCGGTCGCTCGTGCTTCCAGTGGTTCCTAGAGGCCGTCGTGTTCGTCGCGGCGGCGTTGCCAGCGCTGTTCCATCCGGTCCATCACGTTCGCCTTGCGGCGGGGAGCGGGGGATACCTTGGGGCCCGATCCGTGCCCGAGGGCACCGCGTCGCCATCCGGTCACGGCGAGGACCGCGCAGCCAAGCATCACCAGGAAACCGATCACGCTCACCCAGATCAGCTGGGCGACCATGCCTCCCATCAGGAGACCGACGCCAGCCACGAACCCTGCGGCGGCCAGGTAGACCCTCCGACGGGTGTAGGTGCGCAGGCCGGTTCCCTCAAGCGCTGACGCGAATTTGGGATCTTCGGCGTACAGCGCTCGCTCCATCTGCTCGAGCAGTCGCTGCTCGTGCTCCGAGAGCGGCACGGAGTCCTCCTACTCGTCGGTCGCGGGGCGACCGGTCCGCCACCCCTGGGCCTGATCCTGTGAGGTCCATATGCCCCAGGCGTTCGGGTGTCATGCTTTCCGGCTTTACCCAGATCATACGGTCCACAGGGCCTGTTCGGGGTGGTCGTGGACACGTGCCATCGACCACTTCGGAGCCGCCCTGCACCGGTGCCAACGCCCCTGCCCGCGCACAAGTGCCCGGATCATCGGAATCTCCGCAGCCCAAGGGGCGCGGCGGCGCCCGGCGGCGGGCTCAGACGAGGGCGGCCAGCAGGTGGAGCTGGGTGGCGACGGCGTGGAAGGCGGGCTCCTCGGCGGCGGCCAGCTCCAGCTTGAGCAGGGCCTCCATCGCGCCCGGCTCGGTGTCGACGAGCACCCCGGGGACGAGGTCGGCGAAGACCCGTACGCCGTGCACGGAACGCACCTGGAGGCCGGCCCCGGCGGTCAGGCCGGACAGCTCCTCGCCGGTGAAGCGGCGCGGCATCGGGTCGCCGGCGCCCCAGCGGCCGTCCTCGGCGTCCAGCACCGCGCGGGCGTCGGCGAAGTGGCCGGCCAGGGCGCGGGCGAGCACCGCGCCGTTGCGGTTGGCGGCGAGCAGGCTCACCAGGCCGCCCTTGCGCAGCGTGCCGGCGAGGCTGCCGAGCGCCTCCGCCGGGTCGTCGACGACCTCCAGCACGCCGTGGCACAGCACGGCGTCCACCGAGCCGGCCTCGACCACCTCGGGCAGCGTCTGGGTGTCGCCCTGGACGGCGCGGACGAGGCCGGTGACCCCGGCCTCGTCCGCGCGCCGCTCCAGCGCGAAGAGCGCGTCCGGGCTCGGGTCGACGACCGTGACGCGGTGGCCGAGCCGGGCCACCGGCACCGCGAAGTTGCCGGTGCCGCCGCCCGTGTCGAGGACGTCCAGCACCGGCCGGTCGAGCTCCGCGGTGCGCTGCTCCAGGGCGGTGCGCAGCACCTCCCAGACCACGGCGGTACGCAGGGCACTGCGGGGGCGCGTCGGGTACACGGCGGAGCTCCTCGGTACTGGGATCGATCACCGAACGCCACCACCTTAGGCCCTGCGGTGCCGGCCGTACGGCGCCCGACGGCCGCGGGCAGCTGGGCCCTCTCTTTCGGGTCTTGCCGGATCGGCGTGCGGCGGTGGGCGCCCGGCGTCGCGCGCCCGGCAAGACCCGAAAGAGAGGGCCTACGCCAGCGGCAGGGGCTGCTGGGGGACGGCCGGGCCCAGCCCCAGCAGGCGCTCGACGATCCGCAGGTACAGCCCGGTGTTGCGGATCAGGTCGTCGGCGTCGCGGGCGGTCGCCGCGGTACGGATGCCGGCCTCGGCGGCGGCCCGGCGGCGTGCGCCGGCGGCGAAGTAGACGGCCCACTCGGTGAGTTCGGGGGCGACCCCGGGCAGCAGCTCCCAGGCGCTGCGGATGGCCTTGCGGCGGCGCGGGTTGCCCTCGGGCCGGCCGCGCACCGCGAGCACGGCGGCGGTGGTGCGCAGCGCGGCGAGGTGGGCGGTGGCGTAGCGCTCCAGCGGGTCCGGCAGGCCGCGGGCGGCGGTGAGGGTGCGGTGGGCCTGGCGGAGCAGATCGAGGGCGGCGGGCGGGGCGCCCGTCCGGCGCACCACGGGGTGGACGTCGGCGGGGCGGGTGCGTCCGGCGGGCAGGGTCTCGGCGACAGGGTGGCGGGTGACGCGCTCGGGGCGGCTGATGGTCATGGTCTCCCCCGGTCCGATGCGGGTTGCCCGGGCCGGGCGGCCCGCGCCACTCCAGCGTGGCAACCGCCACTGACAATCCCGGGTGCGAACGGTCCGCCGGGGGTGCGGGGAGCACGGCCGCGGGAGGAGCGGCGGGGGCGGCGCCACGGCCGGACCGGCACCCCCGTCGCCGTCCGGCCGGGCACCGCCGCCCCGCACGTCTGCCGGAGGCCGTTCCCCCGGCCTCCGGTCTCCCCCGGTCGGGCCGTCCCCCGGACCGCGCTCCGCCGCCCCGTGCCGGCGGTGCGCGGCCCCGAACGGCCCGTGCACGCGACCAGGCAGGCCCGCCGGTCCCCCACGGTCGGCGGACGGCCCTGTCGCTTCCCGGACGGTGCTTCGCGCTCACCCCGCCCGGCGCCCACCACTATGGCGTCCCCGCAGGTCAGGGGGTATCCGTCGGCGTACTCATTCGTGGCCCTGAGTATCCGTACTCAGTCCCCGGGCGGGCCGGCGCCCGGGAACCGGCGGGCCGTGCGGCGCGTCCTTGGAGCACCGGTACGGTACGTCCCGACCGCCCGGGTGTCGGGCGGCCCTGCCGGAGGGGAGCAGAGTTGAGCATCATCCCGTTGATCTTCACCAGCGGATGGGCGAGCGGTGTCAACGCCTACGCCGTGGTCCTGCTGCTCGGCCTGTTCGGCCGGTTCGGCGGCGCCGAGTCGGTGCCGCCGGCGCTGGAGCGCACGGACGTGCTGATCGCCGCCGCGGTGCTGTTCCTCTGCGAGGCGGTGGCCGACAAGATCCCGTACGTGGACTCGGTGTGGGACGTGGTGCACACCGTGATCCGCCCGGCCGCGGGCACCGTCGTCGGCGTGCTGATGGCGAGCAACGACCCCGGCTCGCTGAGCGAGATCGCAGCGGGCGCGCTCGGCGGTACGACGGCGCTGGTCAGCCACGGCATCAAGGCCTCGCTGCGGATGGCGGTCAACACCTCGCCCGAGCCGGCCTCGAACATCGTGGTCAGCCTGCTGGAGGACCTCTCGGTGGCCGGCCTGGTCACCCTGGCGGTCTTCCACCCGTGGGTGGCGGCCTCGGCGGCCGCGGTGCTGCTGGTGGTCGGGGTGCTGCTGGTCTGGTTCGCGGTCTCCCGCATCCGCCGCTTCCTCCAGCGCCGCCGCGAGCGCAGGGCCGCGCGCACCGCGGCCGTCCAGCCGCAGTACTGACGACGGCGCGGGGGCGGCAGCCCCCGGGTGACCTGCGCGGGTTCGCCCGTAGACTGAGCGCCCATGGCACGGATCGTCATCATCGGCGCAGGCATGGCCGGACTCGCGGCAGCGGCCCGGCTCGGCACCCTCGGCCACCGGGTGACGGTGTGCGAGGCCGCCCCGACGTACGGCGGCATGGTCGGCCGGTACGAGCGGGGCGGTTTCGCCTTCGACACCGGGCCGGGCCTGCTCAACCTGCCGGCCGTCTACCGGGACCTGGCGCTGAAGAGCGGCCGGGAGCCGCTGGAGGAGCTGGTCGACCTCGTCCCGGTGGAGCCGGAGAGCCGGCACCTCTTCCCCGACGGCACCGACCTGGTGCTGCCGAACGCCTCCCGCGGCGGCGTCGCCAAGGCCCTGGACACGGCCTTCGGCGCCGGCTCGGGCGACCGCTGGGGCGAGGTGATGAACCGCGGCCGGGCGGTCTGGGAGGCCACCCGCCGTCCGCTGATGGAGGAGCCGCTGCCCGAGGGCCGGCTCGCCGACCCGTACCCGCGGCCGCCGCGCCGCGGCCCCGCCAAGTGGCTGCCGCGCGGCTCGTACACCCTCGGCGACGTGGCCCGCCGCGAACTCGGCGGCCACCCCGGGCTGACGGCGCTGCTCACCGAGTACGCGACCCGGTTCGGCCTCGGACCGGACGCTCCGGCCGGGGCGACCGTGCTGGCGTACATGGAGCAGTCCTTCGGCGTCTGGTACGTCCGCGGCGGCATCCGGGCGCTGGCCGACGCGGTGTTCCGCCGCTGCGAGCAGCGCCGGGTGGATTTCCGCTTCGGCACCCGGGTCGCCGGGGTGCTGACCGAGGACGGCCGGGCCTGCGGGGTGCTCACCGCCGACGGCGAGCGGATCGAAGCCGACCTGGTGCTCTCCTCCTCGCCCGACCCGGGCCTCGGGTGGGAGAAGCCGGGCAGCGGGCTCGGCCGGGTGCGGGTGCTGCTCGCCCTGCGCGGGGCCCGGCCGGAGGGCACCGTGCACCGGACGGTGGTGCACGCCGAGGGCGCGGGCTGGGAGACGGACGCGCTGCTGCACGAGGAGAGCGTCCCCGAGGGGCCGACCGTGCAGGTGCTGCGGCCGGACGACCCCTCCCTGGTGCCGGACGCCGACCACGAGGCGGTCACCCTCACCGTCACCTGCGGGGTGCGCGAGGACGACGACCTGGACGCCTACGCGGGCCACCTGCTCGACCACCTGGCGAAGTCCGGGCTGGACCTGCGCGAGCGGGTGCTGTGGCGCGAGGTGCGGTCCACGCCGTGGGTGCCCGCCCCCTCGCTGGCGGGCGGCACCCTCAACCCGCCGAACGGGACGGGTGTCCCGGGCCTGTACCGGATCGGCGGCGGCGCCCACCCCGGCGGCGGGCTCGCCCGGGTCGGCATGTCCGCCTCGATCACCGCCGGGCTGATCGGCCCGGCCTGACGGCCGGCCGCCGGGCTCAGCCCTGCTGCTGGTAGTCCCAGGTCTGCTGCTGGTACTGGCCCTGCTGCTGCGGGACGGCCGACTGCTGCTGGTACTCCCAGCCCTGCTGGGAGTACGGGCCCTGCTGCTGGGCCTGGAACTGCTGCGCCTGCTGGGCGGCGAACTGTTGCGCGGCGTACGGGTCCTGCTGGTACTGGGCGTAGGCGGCCTGCTGGGCGTAGGCGGCCTGCTGGGCGTAGGCGGCCTGCTGGCCGTACGCGTCCTGCTGGCCGTACGCGTCCTGCTGCTGGTACTGGGTGTGGGCGACCTGCTGCTGAGCCGCCCACTGCTGCTCCCAGCCGTAGCCGGCCTGCTGCTGGGCGTACGCGTCCTGGTGGGTGGCCTGCTGCGGGAAGCCCTGCTGGGTCCAGACCTGCTGCTCCTGCTGCTGGTACGCCTGCGGCTCGGCGTAGACGCCGTCGGCGGCGACCTCCTCGACCTCGGTGTACGCGGCGAGGGCCACGTCGGGCTCGACCGGGCCGACCTCGCCGACGACCGGAGGCTCGGGCGGGGCCGTCTCCTCGGCGCCGGCCGCACCGCCGGTGGCGGCGCTCAGCAGCGGGACACGGGCCAGCGGGCCGGGCAGGGCACCGTCCTCGCGGCGCAGCGACCAGCCGGCGACGAAACCGCGCTTCACCGAGGTGGTCACGAAGAACTGGCCGACCGCGAAGGCGGCCGCACCGATGCCGATGACCAGCACCGACTGCAGCCGCATGCCGCCGACCACCAGGAGGAAGCCGGCCAGGGCGACGCCGCGCCACACCAGCGGGGCACGGTTCTGCAGCAGCAGTTCGGCGATCAGCCAGAGCGCGACGATCGCGAGTGCGGCGTACAGCAGCAGGTACCCGATGCCCATCCTGCTACCTCCACTCGCGCGCCCCGCATGTGCGGGCGACTGTACAGGCTGCGGGCGAACACCACTGCATCCTCGGCAGGACCGGCCTCAACGCCGGTGCAGGCCGAGGTTCTGGTAGATCTCCAGCGTCGAGGTGGAGTGGTTGAGGGTGATGAAGTGCAGGCCCGGCGCGCCCTCGGCGAGCAGCCGCTCGGACATCGCGGTGGCGTGCTCGATGCCCACCGCCCGCACCGCGTCCGGGTCGTCGGCGAGGGCCAGGAAGCGGTCCTTCAGCTCCTCCGGGAAGTCGGAGCCGGACAGCTGCGGGAAGCGCTCCAGCTGCCGGATGTTGGTGACCGGCATGATCTCCGGGATGATCGGCGTGGTGCAGCCCGCCGCCGCGACCCGGTCGCGCAGCCGCAGGTAGTCCTCCACCTCGAAGAACATCTGGGTGATCGCGTAGTCGGCGCCGGCCCGGCACTTGGCGACGAAGTGGCGGATGTCCTCGTCCCAGTTCTCCGACCGCGGGTGCATCTGCGGGAAGGCGGCCACGCCCACGCAGAAGTCGCCGATCCCCTTGATCAGCTCGACCAGCTCGTAGGCGTAGGTGACGCCCTCCGGGTGCCGGACCCACGCGCCCACCGGGTCGCCGGGCGGGTCGCCGCGCACCGCGAGCACGTTGCGCACTCCCTCGTCGGCGTACTGGCCGATGATGTTGCGCAGCTCGGCCACCGAGTGGTCGACGGCGGTCAGGTGGGCGACCGGGGTCAGGGTGGTCTCGGTCGCGATCCGGCCGACCATGTTGACCGTCCGGCTGCGCGAGGAGCCCCCGGCGCCGTAGGTCATGCAGACGAAGTTGGGGTCGAGCGCCTCGACCCGGCGGATCGCGTCCCAGAGGCGGCGCTCGCCGACCTCGTTGCGCGGCGGCATGAACTCGAAGGAGAACGAGCGGTCACCGGCCGCCAGCAGGTCCCGGACGGTCGGCGCGTGGTCGGTCCGGGTGGAGGGGATGCCGAGTGCCATGCTGGCAGGCTAGCGGTCAGGCGCGGAGGGTGACCAAACGTAGTCCACTGAATGAGACGTGCACGTGGGACACCGCGTGACCGGGGCCACCCCCGGGTCCGCGCCGACCGGCGCGGACGACCGATTCGGGCCCCGGACGACCGCCGGATAGGCTGATTGTCAGCCCAATGATCCGGAGTCCCACCGTGCCCTCCTCCACCAGCCTGCCGGCCAACCCGATCGACCGGGAGGCCGTGCGCGACCGCGTGAACGCCGCGCTCGCCGCCTTCATGGACGGCCGGAGCACCCTGCTCGCCGGCATCTCCCCCCAGCTCGGCCCGGTCTCCGAGGCGCTGCGCGACTTCCTGCTCGACGGCGGCAAGCGGCTGCGGCCCGCCTTCTGCTACTGGGGCTGGCGCGGCGCCGGCGGCTCCGCCGACCACCCCGGCATCGCCGACGCCGCCGCCGCCCTCGAACTGCTGCAGGCCAGCGCCCTCGTCCACGACGACCTCATGGACCGCAGCGACACCCGCCGCGGCCTGCCCTCCGTCCACCGCCGCTTCGAGGGCCTGCACCGCGAGCACGGCTGGCGCGGCGACCGCGAGCAGTACGGCGCCAGCGCCGCCGTCCTGCTCGGCGACCTGCTGCTGATCTGGTGCGACGAGCTGTTCCAGAGCTCCGGGCTGCCGGACGACGCGGTACGGGCCGCCAAGCCCGTCTTCGACCTCATGCGCACCGAGGTCATGGTCGGCCAGTACCTCGACGTCCTCGAACCGGTCGCCGGGGACTCCGCCGACGCCGGGGCGCTCGACCGGGCGCAGACCGTCCTGCACTACAAGTCCGCGAAGTACACCATCGAACGGCCGCTCCAGGTCGGCGCCCTGCTCGCCGGCGCCGGACCCGGACTCGTCGAGGCCTACGGGGCGTTCGGGCTGCCGCTCGGCGAGGCCTTCCAGCTCCGGGACGACCTGCTCGGCGTCTTCGGCGACCCCGCTGTCACCGGCAAGCCCGCCGGGGACGACCTCCGCGAGGGCAAGCGGACCCTCCTCGTCGCCCACGCCATGCGGGGGCTCTCCCCCGCGGACGCCCGGCACCTCGACGAGCGGCTCGGCGCGGCCGACCTGGCGGCCGAGGAGATCCCCGTCCTGCGCGGTCTGGTGGAGCGCAGCGGCGCGGCCGACCGCGTCGAACGGCGCATCGGGGAACTCCTCGAACAGTCCCTCGCCGCCCTCGACGCCGCCCCCCTCGCCGACGGCCCCGCCCGCCCCACCCTCCTCGCCCTCGCCGAAGCCGCCACCATCCGCAAGCACTAGATGAATGATGCGAAGGGTTAGTGGTCATAGGCGGTCAGCGAGCGCATGACGGGCTGGCCGGTGCGGTCGTTGTGCCAGATTGCACAGGTC
>NZ_JBFBJY010000075.1:0-42867 GCF_040702125.1 Kitasatospora sp. NPDC085895
GCGCCCAGGGTGCCCTCGGCGCTCAGGGTCCGCAGGGTGACGTGGGCGCCCAGGGTGCCCTCGGCGCTCAGGGCCCGCAGGGTGACCTGGGTGCCCAGGGTCCGCAGGGCGTCCAGGGTGACGTGGGCGCCCAGGGTGCCCTCGGCGCTCAGGGTCCGCAGGGTGACGTGGGCGCCCAGGGTGCCCTCGGCGCTCAGGGCCCGCAGGGTGACGTGGGTGCCCAGGGTCCGCAGGGCGTCCAGGGTGACGTGGGCGCCCAGGGTGCCCTCGGCGCTCAGGGCCCGCAGGGCGAGGTGGGCGCTCAGGGTGCCCTGGGTGCCCAGGGTCCGCAGGGCACCGCCGGTCCGGGCGGGGCCCAGAGCACCGTCGTCACGGCGGTCGGCGCCCAAGGTGTCGCAACGGCGAGCTGCCCGGTGGGCACCTTCGCGATCGGTGGCGGGTACTCGAACTCGGGTGGGACACCCGTCCTGTTCGACGGTCCCGTCGGTGGCTCGCCGGCGACCGGATGGCAGGTGCAGGTGTCCGACGGCACGGCCACACCCACCGCGTTCGCGATCTGCTCAGCGTAGTGCCCGACAGTTGGTGACAGCGGCTGACCGGTCCAGCGCCATGGCCGCCAACGCATGACGGTTCCCCGGGCAGGCCAAATCCCGGGGAACCGTCAGCACAACGGCCCACCGGACACGGTGCGTCCGGGCCGCCCTGTCCGAACAGTCACATCGTCAGAGTTCTCCATGATTCTCAGGCAGGTATCAACAGATGACGTCATCCGCAGCTCCGAGGTTCTCCGTCTTCACCCCAAGCCACCGGCCACGCTTCCTGGACGAGTGCCTCGAGTCGCTGAAGGCACAGACCTGGTCCGACTGGGAGTGGATCGTCCTTCTCAACAACGGAGCACGGTGGCGCCCCGAGCACCCGGACGACCGCGTCCGGGTGGAGATCGCCGACGACGCCACGGGCGTCGGTGCGGCGAAGCGTCGCGCCTGCGAGCTGGCGCGCGGCGAGATCCTGGTGGAGCTCGACCACGACGACCTCCTCGCCTCGGACTGCCTGAGGTCCCTCGCCCAGGCGTTCGACGAGCATCCCGAGGCGGTCTTCGCCTACAGCAACACCGCGCAGATCTCCGAGGACGGCAGCCGGGACGACACCCGCTTCAACGAGGCACACGGCTGGCGCTACGAGGAGGTGACGGTCGACGGGCGTTCGCTGCTGCAGGCCGTTGCCATGGCGCCGGTCCCGCACAACGTGTCGTACATCTGGTACGCGCCGAACCACGTCCGGGCCTTCCGCAAGGACGCCTATGAACGTGTCGGCGGATACGACGCGACGCGCACCGTGCTGGACGACCAGGACTTGATGTGCCGGCTCTTCCAGGAGGGGGAGTTCGTCCTGATCCCCCGCTGCCTGTACCTGCAGCGCATGCACCCGGGCAACACCCAGCGAGACCCGGAGATCAACGCACACATCCAGCGCGAGACCGTGGCCCTGTACGACAAGTACATCGAGGCGAACGCCCTCGCCTGGACCAGGCGCAGGGGCCTGCTGGCGGTGGACCTCGGCGCGGCGCACCGAAAGCCTCCCGGCTACCTGGGCCTGGACCAGTACTCGGGAGACGGTGTGGACATCGTCGCGCAACTCCCCGGTCGGGTGGAACTGCCCGACGGCTCCGTGGGTCTGCTGCGCGCGGTGGACTTCCTGGAGCACGTACCCGCGAAGGTGCCGTTGATCAACGAGCTCTTCCGGCTGTTGGCGCCCGGCGGAATGCTGATCACTCTCACCCCGAGCTCGGACGGCCGCGGCGCGTACCAGGACCCGACGCACGTCGCCTTCTACAACGAGAACTCGTTCTGGTACTACACCGACGACCAGTACCGGGTGTTCGTGCCGGAGATCGAGGCCCGCTTCCAGACGTCGCGGCTGGTCACGTACTACCCGAGCGACTGGCACAAGAGGAACGACATCTCCTACGTCCAGGCCAATCTGATCGCGGTCAAGGACGGAGCACCACGCTGTGGCGGTCTGCTGCTGGTTTGAGGCTTCCCGCTGCGGCCGGATCCGTTGCTGCCGATCGAGGACAGCCGGCAACTCGGCCTCGTGACCCTTCTTCCCTGACACGTGCTGCACTAAGGAGTTCGCACCGCAGTCACCATGGACCCCGGGGGACCTTGAAGAGGAGACGGTCGGACACCGACCTCGGTTCGGCCCGCGGCGTGCGGCTCCCGCGGCCGCTCCCACTTCTCGGTGGGAGCGGCCGCGGGAGGCGGCCGTCAGGTGAGGGTGATCTGCGCCTCGGCCTCAGCGGCGGGACTGCATTCGAGTACCGCGAACACGTCGACCGGTCCTGCCTGCCAAGTGGCGGCGACCGGGGCCGTCGGTTCGGCGGTCAGCTTGGCGGTCACCGTCTGCGGCGCGCCGGTGCAGTTCACGTCCGTGGTCGCCCAGCCCCACACGGGGATCGGCGTCGCATCGAGCTGCCGCGCAGTGACGAAGACGGAGTGCTGCTCCCCGACGGGGCAGGTGACCGTGAGGTCGACATCGAGCTCGGTGGGGTCCACGGCGGAGATCTGCGCACCGGTGATCGAGAGCGAGGACGGGGCCGGGACCGCGGCGTCCGCCCAGCTGGGCGCGACGAGGACGGCTTGGACGGCGATGACGGAGGCGACGCCGGCAGCGCGAAGAACAGAACTGAATCGCATGGTGCAATTTCTTTCTGGTTAAGGGGTGTTGAGGGACGCCGATGGTCGGCGTCCGCTCTGCAAGGCTCGACCGGCCTCCTGCAGGTCGCAACTTTTAGTGCACTGTCGACTTCACAGTGCGATGACCCGGAGCCCTCAACTGGCGCCCCGCTCGGGCTCGATGCCTGGAGGGATCCTTCAGTCGGCGGACGATCGCGGCCGCTCCCGCCTTCGAAGCGGGTTGCCCCGGGTGGCCCCTCCCCCTGCAGTGAAGTCCCGGACCGCATCAGGGCGGTGGCACATCTCACGGTGCTTCCGGTCTCTACCATCTGGGTAATTTCCTTCGTCCCCCAGCGGGGCTCGCCGAGCCGCTCGGGCGGCCGCTCACCACGTGCCCGAATGATTCAACCCTCGACGATCTGAAGAGATTTGAGAGCGCATGCGCGGGGCTTTCATCCCGCCGCCACGGATCAGTTGACACACCGGCGAGAGCGGCATGAACGTCTGAATGACGAACAGCTGGAGCTCGGCCCGGGCGCCGACAGTGCGACAGGGATCCCGAAATCCCCCTGCCCCTGCTGTTCCATTCGCACCGACCGCGGCTCGGCCCGCACGGTCGGCACCGCCCTGGTGGGTCCGAACCAGCTGCTTGAGGGAGTTTTTCATGTTCTCCACCTCCGCCATATCCAGGCCGGGCCGTTGCCTGGTGACCTTCTCCGCTGCACTGCTCGCTCTCGCCGTGGCGGGCCCTGCCGTCGCCGCGCAGGACGGCCGACCTGCCGACGCGGCTGCGTCGGCGTGCTCCGGGGCTGCCGCAGGCGGGAGGACGCTGGTGTTCGACGAAGAGTTCGACGGCCCCGTCCGGTGGGGGACTCGCTGGATCGGCAACTCCACCAGCGCCTACCGGTACGGGAACCACAACCCGGGCGACGACAAACTGGATTGGCTCAGCCCGTCGGCGGTCACCGTGGCGGACGGCGTCGCCACCTTCACCGCGAGGCCGGGCTCGCGCACCTTGGAGAACGGGAAGCGTTCCTGGACCACCGGGCTCCTCACCACCGAGGGGTCCGCCGAGGGCTTCATGGTCCACGTCGGGGACTACCTGGAGACCCGGGTCAAGCTGCCGTCCGCCGCCGGTGCTTGGCCCGCCCTGTGGACGTGGTACAACGGCACGAACGAGATCGACTCGTTCGAGTACCACCCCGACAATCCGGACCTGTTGGAACTCACCAACGGCCTCCGCCGTGTCGCCTTCTCCTATCGTGACGCAGCCGTCGTCCGCCCGGGCGACTGGGTGGAGGTCGGTGTCCACTACGGGGAGGACTGCAACGATTGGTACGTTGACGGAGTCAAAGTGTTCTCCGACAACGCCGGTACGGGCAGCGGATGGGCCGCCTACCTCATCCTCAACCTGTCCGTGGAGGCCGGCAGGTACCACCAGCCCCCCGCGGGTCCGACCCCGTTCACCTTCTCGGCCGACTACGTCCGCGTGTGGCGCTGATCGGCCGGAGTCGGGCCGGAGCCGGTTCGGGCGCACCCCGCGACCGGGCCGGCTACCTGGCGCCCGGACCCGAGCCCCGGTCGGGTTGCACCCTCCACGAATGCGGAGCAGGCCGCCCGAGACGGCGCCGGCAGCATCCCGCGCAGCCGCAGCCGCAGCTACCGGCGGCGGTCGGGCAGCACCCGTGTGCGCCGACGAATCGGCTTCCCGCCCTGCCGGAGGCCGTCTCCGTCCAGGGTTGCGCACCATACGGACTCCATTAAATAGTCGGTATCTCCCATGCTTGACGAAATTCCCTGAGGCGGCGAAGATCGGCGCGCGGCGCGGCAGGGATTCATACCTGCGCCGGGGAATTCCGTTAGCGGACAGAAGGGCGGGGCGTGGAAATTGCGGCATGGCGCTCCCGAAACTCCCCGGCCGCCACCCACGGCCACCGCCGTGCCGTCACCTCCGGGCCAGGGAGCCCGCGGCGCCCCGCGCTCGGGCAGCCCTCCATCGACACGCTCCGTAGCAGGGCTGAGCGAAATTACCCAGAAGATCACCGACATGGACGTGCAGAAACATTTCTCCGAGGGTTCCGAAATCGAATTGCCCGAACTTGGGTCGAAGACGGCGCAAGGCGCTCGGCGAAACTACTCAGAGGCGCGCGACGATTCGTGCAGAGCGCCCCTTATCCGCGTGTTGCACCGCCGTCGCGTGCTATATTTCCGGCCTCCTTGTGTGTCATCAATTCAGTGCCTGCGTGGCGTGGGCCGGATTGCGAGGTGCTAGTGCTCACCAGAGAGGAATACGCGGAGGCGCGGAGACTGTACGGCGAAGGCTGGTCGCTCTCGGCGATCGCCAGGTCTCTGGGCCGCGACCGCAAGACCCTGAGGTCCTACCTCCTCGGGGGACGGACCCCGGGGGTCAGGAACTCCCCGCAGGACACCTTCGGCCAGTTCGCGCCGTACTGCCGGGACCGGCTGCGCGACGACCCGCACCTGGAGGCGACCGTCCTTCTCAAGGAGATCGCCGAACTCGGCTACCGCGGCGGCTACTCGACGCTGACCCGGGCACTACGCAGATACCACCTGCGACCCGCCTGCACCCAGTGCCGATGGACCGTCGCGAGCCAGGGCCCCGGCAACACATCGACTTCCGGCGACGAGCTGCGCTTCAGCTGGCTCAAACTGCCCGACCCCCCACCACCGTGGGGAGCCGGCAGACACGCCCACATCCTGATCGGTTCCCTGGCGAGCGGCCCCTGGCGGGCGGCCCTGGCCGAGAACGAGCAACCGGCCCAGCTCATCGAAGCCATCGACCTGATCCTCAGACGGTTGGGCCGGACCGGCCGCTACTGGTGGTTCGACTCGGTGCCGGCGGCGATCTGCCACACGGACGGCACGGTCAGACCCGGACTCCTCCACGTGGCCAGACACTACGGCGTGGAACTCGGCACCGGCCCACGTCGCTCCACCACTGCGTCCCCTCCCGCCCCCGACCCACTGCGCCCCATCGAGGACTTCTGGTGGCGTACCATCCGTCCGGACACACGTCTCCAGACGGCACAGGAGAGCCTGGACCACTTCGCCGCCTGGCTCGACTCACGGCACTCGGAATCCGGTGGCTCCGTGGGAGATGCCGGGAGGCGCGGGTCCGGGAGGCTTCCGGCTCCGTTCCCCGCCACGATCCGGGTCGCCCGGACCGTCACTCCTCACGACCTCGTCCCCTTCCGCGGGAACCACTACGCGGTGCCCTCCGGCCTCGTCGGCACCACGGTCGAAGTCGCCTGGCGGCTGGACGAGTCCCACCTGTCGGTCTCCACCACCGGGGGAGCCGTCGTCGTTCGTCACACCGTCGCACCCCGTGGCGCCGGCCGAATCGTCGGCGGCCCCGCACAAACCCTTCCGCTCGAACACCTCGAAGGCCGCGATCAGGGCAACCGCACACCGTGCAACGGCAGGACGCGCTTCCCACCCTCCACGGAGGCCCTCCTCCACGCCCGCGCAACTCGCTGCTGACCCGCAGGGCCCACCCGGGTCCGGCAACGGGACGGCACCTGCCCGTGATCGGTGCTGATCCTCTGCGGCGCGGGAGCGCCGTGGGTCGAACGAGGGCGGATCCGGGACGACGTCCCGCCGAATGGTGCAGCAGAGCTCTTGGTGTGACCCCTGGCCGTGCGGCAGCCATCGCGCAACTCTCCGAGTGGACGAGCTCGTTGAAGTGAGAGGTGCGCGATGGCCTTGTCCCGGTCTGACCTGCTTCGCCTCATGGAGTCACTGTGTTCGGCGGACGGAATCGAGTTGATCAGGGCGCTCGCCCAGCGGATCCGCAGGAGCTGATCGAGGCGGGTACGGCCAGTACCTGCTGGACCTGTTGCAGGAGGAGAAGTCGATCATCGGCCGATCCGCAGGGACTCCGGTGGGGTCAGCACCGACCGGCCGGTTCGGAGACGGTGCAGTGGTTGAGGGTGAACCTGTTGGAAGGGTCGCCCTCGCGGTCGACCAGGTCGGCAGGCGCGTTGCCGGACGCGTGATTGCCGTCGACGGTGTTCCGGGTGTTGGGAACGCCGACCAGACTGTGGAAGAAGACGACGCCGCCGGACATCGGTGAGTCGCCGACGTTGTCACGGAGCTCGTTCTGCGTGACCGAGACGTCGTCGGCGCCGGTGAGGAGGATGCCGGTGCCCTGCATGTGTGCGAGCCCGGCGTAGGGTGCGCAGTACCGGTTGTTGGCGATGACGCGGTTGCGGGTGACGCGCAGCGAACCGGCGCGGGGCACGGTCTCGTCGCCGACGACGAAGATGCCTCCGCAGTTGTCCCGGATCTCGTTCTGCTCGACGTCGAGACCACGCAGGCGGCGGACGGCGACGCCGATCCGGTTTCCGGTCAGGCGGTTCCCACTCACCACGGTGCCGCCGGTGTCGATGGCACCGTTGCCCTTGCTGTCCACGACGTTGGCGAGGAAGATCCCTGACTGGCCGTTGCCGGTGGACTCGTTGCCGACGATCACGGCATGGGTGGAGCCCTCCTGGCTGATGCCCTGCTGGCCGTTGTCGTGAACGTAGGTGGCACGCACGGTCATGCCCTCGGTCGCGGCGGCCGTGATGCCGTTCTTCCGGAACCCGGTGACAGCAAGAGCCTCGACGGTGATGCCCGGGAGCGGGTGCTGCTCGCTGCCGGCCACGCAGAGACCGTGCCCGGCTGCGGCGCAGGTCGGGTCACCCGCAGTGCCGTCGGCCTCGGTGCCCGGAGTGACGACGCTACCGGGACCGGCGCCGCGGAGCGTGAGACCGGGCGTCGTGATCCGGACGCTGCCCGGGTAGGTGCCCGGGAGCAGCTGGACGGTGTCACCGGGGAGTGCCGAGTCGACGGCTCGCTGGATCGATTCGCCCGGCTGCACCACGTGCAGCCGGCCGATGGCATGAGCCGGCGCCGCACCCAGCGCGGCCAGGACGGTGGTGATCGAGGTCGCGGCGGCGGTGACCGCGGCCAGGTGGTGGACTCGCTGCCTGGGCATGCTTGATGACCTGCTTTCGTGGCTCGGGCGATGCGACGGGGGCCGGACCGCGGGCTCAGCCGATGGCCTGCGTCGGCGGCGTCGGGGCTCGCACTGACGCTAATGGTGACGCTCGGGAGCTGCCACCGGCGCTGGGCCGCCGGACTGACGAAGCGTCGGCCGGTGATGGCTGCGGCGGTCGGCAGGATCACCGGCGCTCGGCGAAGGTGTCCACCTCCTGCTCGGAAGTGGGTCGGGCGGCTCCTCCCACGTCGCTCGCCAACCGTCCTCATTCTCTTCAGTCGGAAACGATCTGCGGCGCCGGGCGAGCGGGTGCGGAACTTCGAGTACTCATCAACACAGCGCCGGAGAGCACGGTTCACCGCGGCGCAGTGCGGGACACCGGAGGCCGTGCCAAGCTGACGATGATCCTGGACCGATGGCTGTCCGCGGGGGCCGGTCGACGACAACAGCACCGACAGGAGCAGCCCGTGCGCGGCACCCGATCCGGGCGCCGGCCCTGCACTGCCGATCCGCGCCGTCCTCGGAGAACTCCAGGTGTCCCACCCGAAATACGGGCAACCGCCACTGACGACAGGGAGAAGTCGCGTGGACAACCTCACGGTTCACGGCCAGGAAAGACCGCGCAAGGCCCACGAGGGCCCCGCCGAGCACCCACGGGGGACGGCTCCCCGGCCGACGGATCCACAGGCGCAGCAACGGATGATGGCCCTGCTGCACGGCGCTCTTGTCACGCAACTCCTCGTCGTGGCAGACGAGTTCGGAATAGCGGAAATCCTGGCGGGCGGGCCGGTGCCGGTCTCGCAGCTCGCCCGCCGGTGCGGAGCACACGAGCAATCGTTGCACCGGTTGTTGCGGGCACTGGCCTCCCAGGGCGTCTTCCAGGAGGTGGAGGCGGGGACGTTCGCCCTGACCCCACTGGCCGAGACGCTGCGGGCCGACGTGCCCGGGTCGGTGCGGGCCTGGATCCGGTTCTGGGGGATGCCCGAGAAGCTCCAGGCGATCAACTCACTGTCCTATTCGGTACGCACCGGTCGTCCGGCGTTCCCGTACGTGCACGGCACGGAGTGGTGGTCCTACTTGGCCGCCCATCCGGAGCATGCCGAACTCTTCAACGACGCCATGGGTGAGATGGCGCGCCGTGTGCACGCCGTGGCGGTGGAGAGCTGTGACCTGACCGGCGTGAGGCGGGTGGTCGACGTCGGTGGCGGGCAGGGCCATCTGCTCGCCACGATCCTGCCCCGCCACGCGGAGCTGCAGGCCACCCTGCTCGACCAGCCGTCGGTGATCCGCGGGGCGAAGGCGGTGCTGGAGGCCGCCGGCGTCGCCGATCGGGTGGACCTGGTCGGCGGGGACTTCTTCGACGGCGTGCCGGAGGGCGCGGACGCCTACCTGCTGTCGATGATCCTGCACGACTGGGACGACGAGCAGTGCGTAGGCCTGCTCGACATGATCCGGCGGGCGATGGCGCCCGATGCCCAGGTCGTCGTGATCGACGCGATCGTGCCGGCGGGCAACACACCCCACGACGGCAAGCTGCGGGACACCGTCATGATGGCACTGCACCCGGGCCGGGAGCGCACCGAGGCTGAATTCAGCGCGCTCTTCGCCGCCGCGGGTCTGCGTCACGTCTCCACGACGGGGCTGGCCTCCTCGACGGGCGTGTTGGTCGCGCGGGCCTATCCGGTGGTGGGGCGTCGGAAGGAGTCCGGGGCCGGTGGTGGTCCGGCGCCTGGAGCGTGATCGCGCGAGGAGGCGAAAGCGGCGGGGCCGACCTCCTATGCTTCACCCGGGTCGCGCACCACGTTCATCGCTCCGGGCGTGGGGCGGCCGCCCGGTGGGGAGTTGAGGACGGGGAAGTGACTAGGGCGCAGCGCCGAGTCGCAGACGGGGGGCGTGCGGATCGTCCTGGAGCCCGGGAAGCCGACTGTCCGAGTGGTCCGGGAGCCTCGGACGGTGCGAGAGGCCGCGCTGCAGAACGGGTCCCCCGACCCGGCAGGGACGGGAGCCTGGAGCGCCGCCGGCCGTCAGTCCGGTGGCACTTCACCCATGGTCGGTCCGCTGTCGCGGTTGCGACGGTCGTGCTGTCGTGGACCCTGGGCACGGACGGAGCGGCGTCACGGCATGCCGGTGACACCGTGCCGCCGGGCGGCCCTGCGAGAACGCGTGTGGGGCGGGGCACCGTTGGAGAGCTGCGCGGAGGATCACTGGGGCCCGCCGCTACCGGTCCGGCGGGACGAGCGGGTGCGGCCGGGGAGGACCCTCGACAGGTCTGCGGCGCCTGAACGCCCGCCCGACGCCCGGCAGCCCCGCGGGGTTCCCCGCGGGCAGCGGGGCTCGTGGTCGGGCCGGAGGCGGTAGCTCCCGGGCCGTGCCCGGGAACGGCCGGGCTTTGACGGCGTGCGTTCGTCACCGTGCCCCGGAGCCGGAGCGGGAAGCAAGGGGCCTGAGGACAACGCCGCCGAGGCTGAGCGACCCGCCGCCGGTTCGCAGGCCGGGCCGCCGTCCGCGGTTGCGCCGTGGTCACGGGGACCTGCCGGCGCTCGCCCGTCCGCGTGTTCTCGGCCGGCGGCCGCCCCGTCGACGGACACCACCGCGTCGGCTCTCGCAACCACAGGATGCCTGCACGAAGGTCTGCAGAACGAGTTCGGGACCAGGCAGTGCTGACTGGCCCTGCCCGCCGCCCAGCACGGCAGCCGACCGGTGCGCGGCTGCGCCTGGAGGCTGCCCGGACGGGACCGCATCGCAGGGATGCGAGTCCTCCCCCCTGGGGCCGGAAGGCCACCCTGCGCGTGCCTGACGGCGTGGAGAGCGCCGCCAGGCGGTCGGCCTGGTGGGACGTCTCCACGCCGTGCGCGGCCTGCTCATGCGCGGTCTCGCGGGTGAATCCGTCAGTTGTTGTCGGGTGCGGCCTTGGTGGCGACTTCGTACAGGCCCGGCCCGACCTTTCGGTAGCGGCCGCCTGCTGCCTGGGCGAGGCGGGCTCGCACGACGTCCTGGCGGTCGACGGAGGGCCCTGGAGGGATGTCGACGTACTGCCGGACGAACGCGGCCTCTTCCGGGGTCAGTTCTGGTTCGGACATCGCAGTGGCCTTTCCGGAGCGGTGTACGTGCCGGTCGGCACGACGGTTCATGGCGGCGCGGCGGGGCCGGCGAGAAGCGACCGGGTGGCCCGACGCCGCTGCCGTGGAGCGCCACGCGGACGGCCGGAATGGCGCCGCGGAGGTGGCGGCCCGGACCTTTACGTGAACGAACGGTATGCAGCCGAACAGCTACAAAACGTAACGACCGGTGGTGGGGAATGCAACCAGGGCACGGTCGAAGTCCTCGAACAGGCTTGAGTCCCATTGACTCCGGCACTCCGGCCGGCTCGAGCCGGCGTGCTTGCGGAATACCCCGCCAGTCGCTCGCGAAATTCCCCGCGTGGAGTCGATTCACCAAGGCTCCCGCTGCCGGAATGTGCGCCCCGCCCCATGGAATGATCTTCCCTGGCCGTGCTGAGCCGTCGGCGCCGGCGCCAGCCCCGGGTAGGCGTGATGCCTCTGGCGGGGATGGACCTCGCGGCTTCCACGGTGGTGGTGAGCATCTGTCCCCGCCGGGGCGGCAGGATGCGGCGGGGCGCTCACGAGGATTCCCCATCGGTGAGCCGGCTCGCACAATTCCCCGGCCTATTGCCGAATAATTCCCCACCGGGACGATGCATGCGCATCGGGATGAATGCGGTTTCCCATGGCCGACCCTTCTTTCGGACGGAGGTGTCCCGGGCGCAGAACGGTCATGGTGGGTGACGGGACCGGCATCGCTTCAGCGCCGCGCCGATCCCGTTGTCGGGGAAAATCGCGGGGCGCGGGCGGGGCCCAACCGGTAGGGCACGGTGAGCGGGAGCCCCGCCGAGAGGGTCGGACGACCAGAAGGTCAGAGCACTCGAGTGGTGCCGGTCGCATAGCTGGTGGCCAGGCCCTTGGCGCGGACGCCCAGGACGGCGACGTTCGAGCAGCCCTTGTCGACCTGGATGAAGTAGGGGGCCGTGGCCTCGTCCCCGCCTTGCGACGGATTGATCAGGGTGATGCCGTCACTGTAGCCGGTGATCTTGAAGGGTGTGCTGCCCGGGGCGTCGGACCAGCAGTTGTTCAGCACCACGCCTCCGGAGCCTTCGGTGATCTGCCAGCCGTTGGCGCTGTTCGCTTCGGCACCGCACGCGTTGAACGTGATCGCCTCGGCGGCCTCCGTCTTGTACCCGTTGGTGTTGTTGTCCGCACCGCACCCGTTGAACGTGCAGTAGTAGACGGATTTCAGCCGGAAGCCGTTGCTGTTGTGGTGTCCGTAGCAGGCGGTGAGCGTGACCGATGTGCCGCCGCCGGAGAGGTCGAATCCGGCGGCGCCGCACTCCTTCGCGGTGACGTTCGTCAGGTCGCACATGACCGGGTCCTGCACCGCCAACCCGGAGCCGGCGAACCGGCGGATCATGACATTGGACATCGAGAGGTAGAACATGCCGATGGTGGCGGCGTTGGCGTTGGTGATGTGCACGCCATCGGACGCGGCGGTGCCCTTCGGCCCGGAGATCATCAGGTCTCGGACGGCGACACACTCCAGGTCCGCGCCGACCAGTCCGTGGGCGTCGACCCCGGTCTGGTTGATGACGGTGGACGCCATGCCGTCGCCGACCAGGGTGAGGTGCGAGCGGAGCCTGAGAGGAACCGTGATCTTGTAGGTTCCCGCAGGTAACCGCACGACGGGGTCGCCGCGGTCGATCGCGGTCTGGATCGCGACGGTATCGTCCGCGACGCCGTCGCCCACAGCGCCGGAGTCCTTGACGCTGGCGCCCGCCGGATTCACGGGACGACCGGTGGCCGCGGAGACCAGGCCCCCCGCACCGGCGGTGAGGCCTGCCGCCGTCGCGCTGCCAGCCAGAAAACTGCGTCTGTTCACCCCGAAGTCTCCTGTCTTCCACGATACGAAACCTGCACGGGTCGGCGTACAGCGCGGCGCCGGTCCGGTGCTGCCCCGGGGAGCCGGCGTAACCCCTCCCGAACGGCCGTCGGATTCGCTCGCCGGGGTCGGAGCGCGGCGGCCCACGCACGGCCGGCTCGCTCGGCGCCACCGAACCGACTGGCGCCTCCGCGGCATCGACCCGACGCCCGGGCGCTGCACACGGTCCACGGCGAGGGAGCCGGTGGGCAAGCACAGCGGATCGGCACCGCGTTCCGGCAGCGGCACACGCACACACCTGTACGCGTGGGGATTCGGGGGTGGACCGTCTCGCCCGGTCGGGCCTGATCGCGGCCGGGACGCGAGGGCGGCCATGGCAGTACCGGCCCTCGCCGACCGATCCCATCCCTTCCGGACACTACCCGACCGAAAAGCTTGATCCGCCCCGCACGCGTGAATTCTTCTACGCTTGGCGATTTTCCGCCGGGCGCTACACGAATCTCCGCAACGGTCCGGGCAGGTGGCTCGACCTCTCGCCCTAGGGTGCAGATGTGGACGAACGAAGTCTGATCAGGATTTTGCTGCCGGCCATCGGCTTCGCAGTGGTGAGTTGGCTGATCATCGCAGCTGTCGTCATCTGGTTGTCCTGACCAGCCATCAGGTGAAGGGTGCCTTCCATGAGGCCGAGCCCCGAGAGGGTGCCCGGCTGAACGTCGCGCGGTCGGCGCGGCCAGGGAGCGCCGAAGTGGTCTGCGGCCGTCCGCGGCGGAGGTTGATCCCCGTCGGCGATCTCCGGGCACGTTGCCGGTGGATCAGCAGGGCCGATCCGGTTCGGCTACGAGGAACTGGAGAACCGAATTGAACCGTTCATGGATCTTCTCGGTGGCCCTCGCTGCCGCCATGATGGTCAGCACCGGGAGCTGGCACCGCCGTTCTCCGGAGCTCCCGGCCGGCCTGGCGTCACCCGCCGTGCGGTCCCTCGGTCTCGACGTCGCGCGACGCTGGTATCCGCTTGCCGCCCTGGAAGCCGTCGTGGATGCTCTGGCCCGGAGCCACTACAACCAACTCCATCTTCACTTCACGGACGACCAGGCCTACCGGCTCGAATCCGCGGTCATCCCCGCATGCGTCGCCCCACAGCACTACACCAAGGCCGACTTGCAGACACTCGTGGCCTACGCAATCGGCAAAGGCATCACCGTCGTCCCGGAAATCGACACTCCCGGACACATGGCAGCGGCACTGGCGTGCCGTCCGGACCTGCGCGTCACCACCATGTCCGGCGGCGGGAGCCTCGACCTGCGGCAGGCCACTGCGGTCGACTTCGCCAAGGAGCTGATCGCCGAATGGTTGCCGGTGTTCCCCGGAGCGGATTGGCACATCGGTGGCGACGAATGGATGGTCCACGACGACGCCGTCAGGTACTACGGCGATCCGGTCAGGGCTCGCGATGCCGAATACGCCTACTACAACACCATGGGCGCTTGGCTCATATCCCGGGGCCACCGGCCTCGGATCTGGAACGACCAGATCGTATCCGGCTCCCACGTCAAGATCGACAGAATACTGACCATCGACAGTTGGTACGGGCCCACCGATCCCTCGGCCACGGACCTCGCCGCGCAGGGCTACCGGCAGATCAACTCCAACGGGAATCTGTTGTACGCCCACACCAACAGCGATCAGTACCCCGATCCGGCCGGCCTCGCTGCATTCACCCTCGGGCACTTCGCGTCCGGCACCGTGACGACCGGTGTTGCGGGTGTGCAGCTCTCGGTCTGGTCCATGCCCGGCGACACTCACACCGACCGGCACATCATCGACAGGCTCACGCCCCTGCTCCAGTCCCTCGCCCGACGGCTGTGGGGAGGGTGATGATTCTCGAGAGCAACCCCTTCCAGCCTCCCGGGACCGGCCGGTCCTGGAAGGTCGGTGGGAGTAATGCCAAGGATGCCAGGCCCTACGGTTGGGCCGCGCGTCTCCATGGGCCGGCCCTCCAGGGCGGCCCGGCGAAGCCCGACTGTGACCCTACGGGACATCAAGTCCGTTACCAGGAAGACCAGTACGCCAGGACTTCGGCGCGTGGGCCTGTCACCCGGCGCCCGTCGCCAGCCAGCGGGTACTCACTTCGCCGGGGTTGCCTTGGTCTTGAGCGGCTCCCACCAGGCGCGGTTCTCGCGGTACCAGGCGATGGTGGCCGCGAGGCCGGTCTCGGGCTGCCGTGCCGGCCTCGCCCCGCTCGCTCATGGCCGCGCGTCCCCTCACCCGGCCGCCGGCGGCCCTCATGGCCTTTGCCGCCGGCGGATTCGAAGCCGGTGCGCTCCCCCACCGAGCGGACCGGTTCGTCACCGAGAACGCCAGGGCCGGTGAGGGCTTCCCCCGGCCTTCCTGACGCGTTCCTGGCGCTGTCCGCACCGATCTTGACGGCTCCTTGATCGGGAACGGGCGGGCATCGCCCGGTTCAGGGCTGGTACCGGTAGCCGATGCCCGGTTCGGTGATCAGGTGGCGGGGGCGGGTGGGATCGGGTTCGAGCTTGCGGCGCAGGCCGCCGAGGTAGACCCGCAGGTAGTTTCCGCGGTCCTCGGCCTCGGGACCCCACACCTCGCGCAGGATCTCCTTGCCCGGCACCAGGCGGCCGGGTGCCGCGAGCAGCAGCTTGAGGATGTGCCACTCCGTGGGGGTGAGCCGCACGGGGCCGTCCGGGCCGGTGACGGTGTTCGCGGCACCGGGAGTGAGGCCCGCAGGCCCCGGATGATGTCCACGCCGTCGAAGTCGGGCAGGCCCAGGTCGAGCACGACGGCGTCGGGGCTGCCGCGGCCCACGGCGTCGAGAGCCTGCTGTCCGGTGGCGGCGGTCAGTACGGAGTATCGCCTGGCGTGCAGATTGATCTTCAGCGTGCGCAGCAGCGCCGGTTCGTCGTCCACCACCAGGATGTGGCTCATGCCGCGACACCTCCGTCCGTCGGGTCGGCCGCCTGGGATGCGGGCAGGGTGAGGAGCATGGTGGTGCCGCCGCCGGGGGTGTCCTCGACCTCCAGGGAGCCGCCCATGGCTTCGGCGAGGCCGCGGGAGAGGGCGAGGCCGAGGCCGACACCGGTGGTGTTGTCGTTGTCGCCGAGGCGCTGGAACGGCAGGAAGACCCGGTCGCGGTCCGCGAAGGGAATGCCCGGGCCGCGGTCGACGACCCGGACCTCCACCCGTCCGCGGTGGTGGCTGGCGGCGACCAGGACGGGTGCGCCCGGGGCGTTGTACCTGAGGGCGTTGGTGATCACGTTGGCCAGCACCCGTTCGAGCAGCGGCACGTCGGCGAGCACCGGTGGCACGGTGTCCAGGTCCAGCGGTTGGACGGGGGCGTCCGGCTGGGCGAGGGAGTCCGTCGCGCGCCGCAGCACCTCGTCCAGCGGGGTGGATTCCAGGTGCAGGGTGAGCGCGCCGGCTTGGAGGCGGCTCATGTCGAGCAGGTTGTCGACGAGGCGGGTGAGTTTGACGAGTGACTCGTCGGCCATGTCGAGGAGTTCGGCCTGGTCCTCGGGGGCGAACTCCACCTCGGCACTGCGCAGCGAGCCGACGGCGGCGAGCGCGGCGGCCAGTGGTGTGCGCAGGTCGTGGCTGACGGCGGCGAGCAGGGCGGTGCGCATCCGGTCGGCGGCCTTGATCGGTTCGATCTCGGCTGCGACGGTGGCGAGCCGGTCGCGTTCCAGGGCGGCGGCGATGTGGGCGGCGAACGCGGTGAGCACCCGCTGGTCGGCGGCGGGCAGCCTGCGCCCGCCGAGGATCAGCAACGCCTCCGGCCCGACCGGGACTTCGGTGACCGTGCGGTCCGGGGCAGGTGCGCCGTCGCTGTCACTGCGGCCGAGGGTCTCGCCGCTGCGCCGGTCAAGGAGGGCGACGGAGTCGAGGGCGAAGGCGGTCCGGGTCTTCTCCAGCAGGGCGGGCAGGGCGTCGGCCCCGCGCAATACGCTGCCGGCGAGGGTGGAGAGGGTCTCGGCCTCGGCGGTCGCCCTGGCTGCCCGGGCGGTGAGCCGGGTGGCGCGGTCGACCACGGTGGAGACGGTGAGCGCGACCGCGGCGAACACCACCAGCGCGATGGCGTTGTTGGGCTCGGCGATGGTGAACGTGTGGACGGGCGGGATGAAGTAGTAGTTGAGCAGCAGTGAGGCGACCAGCGAGGCCAGCAGCGCGGAGGTTGCTCCACCGAGCAATGCGACGGCCACCACACCGAGTTGGAAGATCAGGGCCACGGTGGTGAGGTTGAGCGACCCCGTCAGCTGAGAGAGGATCACGGTCAGCAGCACGGGCAGCAGGAGCCCTGCGGAGAAGCCTGCAGCCGTCCGTCGCCGGGAGTGTCGCCGGCCGAGGGAGGGCAGGCGGCCGCGCCCGGTGAACTCGTGGGTGACCATGTGGACGTCGATGTCCTCGGAGAGGTCGACGGTGGTCTGCCCGTTGCCGGGGCCGGTGAGGAACCGGTTGAGGCGGCCGCGGCGGCTGGTGCCGAGGACCAGCTGGGTGGCGTCGTGGGCGCGGGCGAAGGCGAGCAGCGAGCCGGGGATGTCGTCGCCGACGACCACGTGGTAGCTGCCGCCGAGCGTCTCGACCAGCTGCCGCTGTTCGGCGAGCGCTCCCGGTGAGGCACCGGAAAGGCCGTCACTCCGGGTGACGTGGACAGCAAGGAGCTCGCCGCCGGCCGTACGGTCCGCGATCCTCGCCGCCCGACGGATGATGGTCTCCCCCTCGGGGCCACCGGTCAGTGCCACGACGACGCGTTCGCGGGTCTCCCAGACGCGGTCGATGTTGTGGGTGGCGCGGTAGTCGCGCAGCCCCTCGTCGACCCTTCCGGCGACCCAGAGCAGGGCCAACTCCCTTAGTGCGGTGAGGTTTCCGACCCGGAAGTAGTTGGAGAGCGCGGCGTCCACCTTCTCCGCCTTGTAGACGTTTCCGTGCGCCATGCGGCGGCGCAGGGCCTGGGGTGCCATGTCGACCAGTTCGATCTGGTCGGCGCGGCGGACGACCTCGTCGGGGACGGTCTCGCGCTGCGGGATTCCGGTGATCTTCTGGACGACGTCGTTCAGCGATTCCAGGTGCTGGACGTTGACCGTGGTGATCACGTCGATTCCGGCGGCGAGCAGTTCCTCGACGTCCTGCCACCGCTTGGCGTGGCGGCCGCCGGGGATGTTGGTGTGCGCGAGTTCGTCGACCAGGGCGAGCTGCGGCCGGCGGTCCAGGATCGCGTCCAGGTCCATCTCCTGGAAGTCGGTGCCGCGGTAGCTGCGGGTCAGCCGGGGCACCAGGTCCAGGCCCTGGAGCATGTTCTCGGTGTGCCGTCGGCCGTGGCACTCGATGAAGCCGACCACCACGTCCGCGCCGCGGTCGCGCCGTCTGTGGGCCTCGTCCAGCATCCGGTAGGTCTTGCCGACACCGGGGGCCGATCCGAGGTAGACCCTCAGCTGCCCGCGGCTGACGGCGGTGCCGGGGGTGAGGTCACGGGACATGAACGCTGCTCTTTCTCGACGAAGGGCGGCCGGAAACGATGTGGCTCTCGCCGCAGTCCCGAGCGGGTCATCCTGCTCCGCTCAACGGACGCGACACATGGGTGACCGACCCGGGTGCGGGGAGGTCGTCCCCCGCGCCCGGGTCGGCTCGGTCATTCGGACCGCTGCTGCACGGTCACTTGGTCTCGCTCAGTGCCTCGTTCAGCAGGACGACGTTGACGCCGGCCTGGCCGAGGAAGCCGAGCGAGCGGCCTTCGGTGTACTCGTCGATCAGCTGGTTCAGCTGCTCGGTAGGCACGTTGCGGGCCTTGGCGACGCGGTTGACCTGCTCCTTCGCGTAGGCGACGGAGATGTGCGGGTCGAGGCCGGAGCCGGAGGCGGTGACCGCGTCCACCGGGACGCTCGCCGGGTCGACGCCGTCGAAGGCGGCGATCGCGGCACGGCGGTCCTGGACGGCCTTCAGCAGGTCCTCGCTGTTCGGGCCGAGGTTGGAGGCGCCGGAGCTCTTCGGGTCGTGGGCGTAGGCCGAGGGTCGGGGCTGGAACCACTTCGGGTCCGGTTGGGCCTGCCCGTTCGGGTCGTTGACCGTTGTCGAATCGGAAGGAGCCTTCTTCGGCAGGTCGTAGGTCTGGCCGAGCAGGCTGGACCCGATCTCCTTGCCGTCGGACTTCACGATCGAGCCGTCGGCCTTGCCCGCGAAGGCGACCTGGGCGATGCCGGTGACCAGCAGCGGATAGGCGAGGCCGAGGATGACGGTCATCACCAGCAGCATCCGCAGCGCGGTGAGGTGGGTGCGCACGATGGTGGGCATTTTCTCGTTCTCTCAGCTCAGGCCGGGGATGAACTGGACGACCAGGTCGATCGCCTTGATTCCGACGAAGGGGACGATCAGGCCGCCGAGGCCGTAGACCCCGAGGTTCCGGGCCAGCAGCGAGCCGGCGTTGGAGGGGCGGTACTTGACGCCGCGCAGGGCGAGCGGGATCAGGCCGATGATGACCAGGGCGTTGAAGACGATCGCCGAGGTGATCGCGGACTGCGGGCTGTGCAGGCCCATGATGTTGAGGTGGCGCAGGCCCGGGTACACGCCCGCGAACATCGCCGGGATGATCGCGAAGTACTTCGCCACGTCGTTGGCGATCGAGAAGGTGGTCAGCGCACCGCGGGTGATCAGCAACTGCTTGCCGATCTCGACGATCTCGATCAGCTTGGTGGGGTTGGAGTCCAGGTCGACCATGTTCCCGGCCTCCTTGGCCGCCATGGTGCCGGTGTTCATCGCCACGCCGACGTCCGCCTGGGCCAGAGCCGGGGCGTCGTTGGTGCCGTCGCCGGTCATCGCGACCAGCTTGCCGCCGGCCTGCTCCTTCTTGATCAGCGCCATCTTGTCCTCGGGAGTCGCCTCCGCGAGGAAGTCGTCCACGCCTGCCTCCTCGGCGATCGCCTTGGCGGTCAGCGGGTTGTCACCCGTGATCATGACGGTGCGGATGCCCATGCGGCGCAGTTCCTCGAAGCGTTCCCGCATGCCTTCCTTCACCACGTCCTTCAGGTGGATCACGCCGAGGACGCGCGGTGCCTTCGCGCCGTCCTTCTCGGCGACGACGAGCGGCGTTCCGCCGGCGGCGGAGATGCCGTCCACCAGCTGCGCCACGTCCGAGCCGACGCTGCCGCCGTTCTCGATCACCCAGGTGGCGACCGAGCCGGATGCCCCCTTGCGGACCTGCTTGCCGTCCACGTCGACGCCCGACATGCGGGTCTGGGCGGTGAACGGAACCCAGGTGGCGTGCGCCAGCTCGCCCTGCGCGCGGGCCCGCAGGCCGTACTCGGTCTTGGCGAGGACGACGATCGAGCGGCCCTCGGGGGTCTCGTCGGCGAGCGAGGAGAGCTGGGCGGCGTCGGCGAGTTCACCGGTCTCCACGCCGGCGGCGGGGAGGAATTCGGCGGCCTGCCGGTTGCCGAGGGTGATGGTGCCGGTCTTGTCCAGCAGCAGGGTGTTGACGTCGCCCGCGGCCTCCACCGCCCGACCGGACATCGCCAGCACGTTGCGCTGCACCAGCCGGTCCATGCCCGCGATGCCGATCGCCGAGAGCAGCGCGCCGATCGTCGTCGGGATCAGGGCGACGATCAGCGCGACCAGCACGACCATCGACTGCGGCGCTCCCGCGTAGGAGGCCATCGGCTGCAGGGTGACCACCGCGATCAGGAACACGATCGTGAGCGAGGCCAGCAGGATGTTGAGGGCGATCTCGTTCGGGGTCTTCTGCCGGGCGGCGCCCTCGACCAGGGCGATCATCCGGTCGATGAAGGACTTGCCGGGCTCGGAGGCGATCTTCACCACGATCCGGTCGGACAGCACCTTGGTGCCGCCCGTGACCGCGGAGCGGTCGCCGCCGGACTCGCGGATCACCGGCGCGGACTCACCGGTGATCGCCGACTCGTCGACGCTCGCGACGCCCTCGACGACATCGCCGTCACCCGGAATGATCTGACCGGCCTCCACGACGACGTGGTCGCCGAGCCGCAGGGTGGTGCCCGGCACCTCCTCCTCGGCGTTCGTGGCCGGCCAGTTGACGAGCCGGCGGGCGACGCTCTCGGTCTTGGTCCTGCGCAGGGTGTCGGCCTGGGCCTTGCCGCGGCCCTCGGCGACGGCCTCGGCCAGGTTGGCGAAGACGACGGTCAGCCACAGCCAGGCGGTGATCGCCCAGGCGAACACGGACGGATCGGCGACCGCGGCGACCGTGGTGACGACCGAGCCGACCTCGACCACGAACATGACGGGGTTCTTGACCATCACCCGCGGGTCGAGCTTCTTCACCGCGTCGGGGAGCGAGGAGACGATCAGCTTCGGGTCGAGCAGGCCGCCCCGGACTCTGTGCGGCGCCTCGCCGTTCTCGACCGGTGCGGGGGCGGGGGTGAGCGTGGTGGACATCAGTGGAGACCTTCTGCGATCGGGCCGAGGGCCAGGGCCGGGAAGTAGGTGAGGCCGACGACGATCAGCACGACACCGGAGAGCAGGCCGACGAACAGCGGCTTGTGGGTGGGCAGGGTGCCCGCGCTCGCCGGTACCGGCTGCTGCTGCGCGAGCGAGCCCGCCAGCGCCAGTACGAAGACCATCGGCAGGAACCGGCCGAAGGCCATCGCCAGGCCGAGCGCGGTGTCGTACCACGCGGTGTTCACGGTGATGCCGGCGAACGCGGAGCCGTTGTTGTTCGCGGCGGAGGTGAAGGCGTACAGCACCTCGGAGAAGCCGTGCGGGCCGCTGTTGAGCATGCCCGCGCGCTCACCGGGCAGCGCCATCGCGACACCGGTGCCGATCGGCACGATCGCGGGGGTGGTGAGGATGTAGAGGGAGGCGAACTTCATCTCCCGGCCGCCGAGCTTCTTGCCCAGGTACTCCGGGGTGCGGCCGACCATCAGGCCGGCCACGAACACGGCGACGATCGCCAGGACCAGCATGCCGTACAGGCCGGAGCCGGTGCCGCCGGGCGCGATCTCGCCGAGCATCATGTTGAAGACCGTCAACCCGCCGCCGAACGGCGTGAACGAGTCGTGGAAGGAGTTCACCGCACCGGTCGAGGTCAGCGTCGTGGACGCCGCGAAGAGCGAGCTGGCCGCTATGCCGAACCGCTGCTCCTTGCCCTCCATCGCCCCGCCCGCGGCCTGCATCGCGGTGCCCGCGTGCTGGGACTCGGCGAAGGTGATCAGTGCGGCGGAGGCGACCCAGAACAGCGCCATCACGGCGACGATCGCGTAGCCCTGACGGTGGTCGCCGACCATCCGGCCGAAGGTGCGGGGCAGCGAGAACGAGATCACCAGCAGCAGGAAGATCTCCAGCCAGTTGGTGAAGCCGTTCGGGTTCTCGAAGGGGTGCGCCGAGTTGGCGTTGAAGAAGCCACCGCCGTTGGTGCCCAGCTCCTTGATGACCTCCTGCGAGGCCACCGGGCCGCCGGGGATCGACTGGGTGCCGCCGCCCAGGGTCGCGACGTCGTGGAAGCCGTGGAAGTTCTGCACCACGCCGTTCGCCACCAGGACGAGGGCGAAGACGATCGACAGCGGCAGCAGCAGGCGCAGCACGATGCGGGTCAGGTCGACCCAGAAGTTGCCGACCCGGTCGGTGCGGTTGCGGGTGAAGCCCCGGATCAGGGCGGCGACGATCGCGATGCCGACCGCGGCGGAGACGAAGTTCTGCACCGCCAGGCCCGCCATCTGCACCAGGTGCCCCATCGCGGACTCGCCGCTGTAGGACTGCCAGTTGGTGTTGGTGGTGAACGACACCGCGGTGTTCCACGCCTGGTGCGCCTCCATCTCCGGCACGCCCAGGCTCAGCAGCAGGTGCGTCTGGAGACGAATCAGGCCGTACAGGAAGACGATCGACAGGGCGGAGAAGGCCAGCACCGAGCGCAGGTACACCGGCCACCGCTGGTCGGCGTCACCGTCGACGCCCACGACCTTGTAGAGGCCGCGCTCGATTCTCAGGTGCTTGGCCGTGGTCAGCAGCTTGGCGATGTAGTCGCCGAGGGAGCGGTAGCACAGGGCCAGGGCACCCACCAGGGCCAGGGCCTGCAGCCAGCCGGCAAGAGTGGAGCTCATGGTCAGAACTTCTCCGGGTAGATCAGCGCGACGACGAGGTAGCCGACGAGCGCGACGGCGACGATGAGACCTGCGATGTTCTCGGCGCTCACAGCTTCTCGACCCCCTTCGCTATCAGGGCGATGACGGCGAACACGGCGACCGTGACACCGACGAAGACGAGATCCGGCATGACTTCCACCAACTGGTCAGGGGACGTGGCCGCGGGCCCTGGAAAACCTGCTCACGGCACCGGCGGCGGGCCGGCGAGAGCAGCAAATCAGCTGGTCCTGCGCCTTCCGCGGTCCCTGACACCCTCCATACGGGTGAGCCGGAATTATTGACACCGCCTTGACGGCGGCGTCACCCGGCCGGGACCGCACATCGTCCGAAACGAGTCCGGGCCCGGGGCAGCCAGGCTGCGCCGGGCCCGGACACCGCCGGTCTCAGAGCTTCTCGGGTTCGGGGACGTCCCGTACCGGGGCCGGCTCGCCGCGCCGCATCGCCCCCGGCGCCCGTCGCGCGGGCCGGTCGGCACGGGGAGCGGAGGAGAGCTGCCACGGCACGCTGATCACCATCACACCCGGGGTGAACAGCAGCCGGGACTTGAGCCACAGCGCCGACTGGTTGTGCAGCAGGTGCTCCCACCAGTGCCCGACCACGTACTCCGGGATGAACACCGCGATGGCCTCGCTGGGGTGGGTGCGCCGGTAGTCGCGGACGTACTGGACGACCGGCTTGGTGATCTCCCGGTACGGGGAGTCGAGCACCTTCAGCGGCACCTGCACGTCGTAGGCGCTCCACTGTGAGCCGAGCTCCTCGGTGGCGTCCTTCTCCACCGCCACCGTCAGGGCCTCCAGACTGTCCGGCCGGAACGCCTGGGCGTAGCCGAGGGCCCGCAGGGTGGCCTTGTGCAGCTTGGAGACCAGCACGACCCCGTGCACCCTGGCCGGCTGCACCGACTCGGCGCGGGCGTCCTCGACGGCCAGTTCGTCGGACACGGCGTCGTAGTGGCGGCGGATGCCGCGCATCATCAGCCACAGCACCGCGGCGGCCAGGACCGCGAGCCACGCCCCCTGGGTGAACTTGGTGGCCAGCACGATCACCAGCACCAGGGCGGTGAACACGCCGCCGAAGGCGTTGATCATCCGGGAGCGCCGGGCCGAGGAGCGCACCGCCGGGTCGGTCCCGGTGCGCAGCACGTCGTTCCAGTGCCGGACCATGCCGAACTGGGAGAGGGTGAAGGAGGTGAACACGCCGAGGATGTACAGGTGGATCAGGCTGGTGACGTTCGCCTGGTAGAACCACAGCAGGGCGCCGGCCACCACCGCCAGGGCGATGATGCCGTTGGAGTACGCGAGGCGGTCGCCGCGGGTGTGCAGCTGCCGGGGCAGGTAGCGGTGCTGGGCGAGGATCGACGCCAGCAGCGGGAAGCCGTTGAACGCGGTGTTGGCCGCGAGGATCAGCACGAGCGCGGTGGCGGCCTGGACCACGTAGAACAGGGTGCTGTCGCTGCCGCCGAAGACGGAGGCGGCGAGCTGGGCGATCACGGTGGGCTGGGTGTAGTTCGCGCAGTCACCGGAGACGCCGGTCAGCCGGCAGGGGTCGTCCACGTAGTGGACCTTGGCGATCATGGCGAGCCAGGTGACGCCCACGAACATCACGACCGCGGTCAGGCCCATCGCCGCCATGGTGGTGGCGGCGTTCTTCGACTTCGGTCTGCGGAAGGCCGGCACCCCGTTGGAGATCGCCTCCACACCGGTCAGCGCCGTACAGCCGGAGGCGAACGCCCGCAGCGCGAGGAGCAGCAGCGCCAGGCCGGCCAGGTTCGCCTTGCCCGGCTCCGGTTCGATGCCGTACGCCGCGCTCTCGGCCACCGGGGTCTCGCCGAACACCACCCGGATCATGCCGGTGACGATCATCAGCAGGATCGCGGCGATGAACAGGTAGGTCGGTGCGGCGAACGCCCGCCCGGACTCGCGGACGCCCCGCAGGTTCATCGCCGTGAGCAGGACGACGAAGCCGAGCGCGAAGCCGACCCGATAGTCCGCCAGGCCGGGGAAGGCGGAGATGATGTTGTCCACGCCGGAGGCCACCGACACGGCAACGGTCATCACGTAGTCGACCAGCAGCGACGCCGCGACCACCAGGCCGGCGCTCGCCCCGAGGTTCTTCGACACCACCTCGTAGGAGCCGCCGCCGCTCGGGTAGGCGTGCACGACCTGGCGGTAGGACATCACCACGACGGCCATCAGCACGACGACCGCCGCGGCGACCCACGGCGTCAGGTGGAGGAAGGCGGTACCGCCGACCGTGAGGACGAGCAGGATCTCGCCGGTGGCGTAGGCGACGGAGGACAGCGGGTCGGAGGCGAAGATCGGCAGCGCCAGTCGCTTGGGCAGCAGCGTCTCGCCGAGCTCCTCGCTGCGCATCGCCCGGCCGATCACGAGACGCTTCAGCGCCTGGGGCAGGTTGAACACAAATCGAGCGTATGACTTGCGCACACGGCTGCAATGTTGTCGTACGGCCCCCTCCATTGCTCCATCTACTCAACATTTCCGCAGGTGGGAGGGGTAGAAGGTTTCATTTGGCGCCGTTTCGAGTGCGGTAAGAGCACCGTTAAGGGATCGTCAATATCCGCATACGGAAAACGCGATAAGGGGCATACCGGGCACCTCACGTACGCAGGCGGAGGCGGCGGACGACGGTGTCGGTGTGGCGGCGCAGGGCGCGGTCGATGACGGCGCCGCGCTGGTTCTGCAGGGCGCGCTGCCACAGCCGGGCGGGTTCGACCTCGGGGATCAGGACGGTGATCCGGTCATGCGCGCGTTCGACGATCAGGGCATTGACGTGGTCGGCGATGGGCCGGCCGAGGCGCCGGCGGCCGTCCGTGATCTCGACCAGGGGGACGCCGGGTCGCCACAGTTCCCGGTCGCGGCGCAGGGCCTCGGCCGCCTGCCGGTCCTCGGCGTCCGGTGCGGCATGGACGACGGTGACGACCAGGGTCGCGATGCCGGTGAACAGGGCGCCGAAGCCGTTCAGCAGCGCCTTGCCGTGCCAGCCGGGGCCGCGCTGCTGCCGCCGGTGCCGGACCATGCCGACCTGGCAGATGGTGAAGCCGACGAACACACCGATCGCGAAGAGCGGCACCAGGCTGTTCACGTCGCCGCCGGAGGCGACCAACAGGGCGGCCGAGACGAGGGCCAGGAAGAGCACGCCGTGCCGGTGGACCTGGTGGTCGGCGCGCAGCGCGAAGACGTGCGGCAGGTGGTTGTCGCGGGCCAGCAGGTGCATCAGCACCGGCAGGCCGCCGAAGGAGGTGTTGGCGGCCAGGGCCAGCAGGACGACGGTGGCGAACTGGACCAGGTGGAAGCCGAAGCCGTGGCCGAGCGAGGCGTCCGCGAGCTGGGCCAGCACCGTCACGCCCTCGGCCGGCTGCAGGTGGAAGTGGCCGATCAGCACGGCCAGGCCGATCAGCATCACGCCCGGCAGCGCGCCGAGCGCCACCTCGGTGCGCTGCGCCCGCTTGACGCCGGGTGTCCGGAAGGACGGCACCGCGTTGGCGAGCGCGCGGATTCGGCGATGCCCCGCAGGTTGACCGCCGTGACGAGAGCCAGCTCACCGAGACAGAGCCAGACCCGGTCCGCATACAGCGCCGGGAACGCGGAGGTCAGCGCAGCCACTCCGGCGGTCACCGAGACCGCGACGTTCAGGATGAAGCTTCGCCGTCTTCGAACGTGCCGGTCGGAGGGGCTGGCGTGCGGGCCCTCCGGGGTGCTCGGGCTGGTGGATCGTAGGAGTCTGGGCTCTTGATCGTCCGTCACGGTGCTGTCAGCGGCCGGCTCGAGGTTGGTCAGGACGAGTAGGGCGCCCACGAGAGCGGTGGCGCGGGCGGGGTCGGTGCGGAGCTTGGTGAGCGGATAGTCGCCCTCGAAGCGGAGCGCGGCGCCTCATCGGTCTGGCGTCACCCGCTTGCGCCGCGGCGGGTCGGCACCTGCTAGCAGCGCGGGCTACATGGTGGTGGCCGATCCGGAGGGAAACGGGCTCTACTTGGAGTCAGCGATGGGGAACTGCACCCCGGTGAGGTCTTCGGAGACGGCCCACAGCCGCTTCTGGACGGCTGCCTCGTACGACTGCAGGCTGGAGGTGACCGGCCGGGGGTGACCCTTGACCTCGTTGCGTCCGCCGGGGCCGTAGTACTGACCGCCGAGCGCGGCGGGGTCGGTGGCGGCGCGCAGGGTCGGCAGCGCGCCCATCGCCGGCGTCTGAGTGATCAGCGGCGCGAGCCAGGTGAGCGGGAGCCGGAGGGCCGCGGGGCTGTTGCGGGCGAGCTCGGTGCTGGAAAGGCCGGGGTGGGCGGCCACCGCGACGGTGGTGCCGTGCGCGGCGAGCCGGCGTTGCAGTTCGTAGGTGAACATGAGGTTGGCCAGCTTGGACTGACCATAGGCGGCGGCCCGGCTGTACGACCGCTCCCCTTGCAGGTCGTCGAAGTGGATCGCGGCCCGGATGCGGTGGCCGGTGCTGCTGACCGTCACCACGCGCGAACCGGGCACCGGCAGCATCAGATCCAGCAGCAGCCCGGTGAGCGCGAAGTGGCCGAGGTGGTTCGTGCCGAACTGCATCTCGAAGCCGTCCCGGGTGGTCTGCTTCGGGGTGTACATCACGCCGGCGTTGTTGATCAGCAGGTCGATCCGGTCGAGCCGGGACCGCAGCGACGCCGCCGCGGTCCGGACGGAATCGAGCGAGGTCAGGTCCAGCGCCTGGACGGTCACGTCGCCGGTCATGCGGGCCGCGGCCTGCTCGCCCTTCTCGACGTTGCGCACGGCGAGCACCACGGACGCCCCGTGCTCGGCGAGCGCCTTGGCGGTCTCGTACCCCAGTCCGGTGTTGGCCCCGGTCACCACGGCCACTCGCCCGCGCTGGTCCGGAATATTCGCCGTCGTCCACTTTTCACTCATGCCGGGCTCCCACCTAGTTACGTACCGCAGGTACCTTGTGCCGAGGACGTTAAAGTACTACCGGTACGTTGTCAACGTACCGCAGGTACCTAAGTTAGGATGGTGATCATGACGTTCCAGCGGGCGCGAACCGAAGAGCAGCGGGAGATCCGCCGACGGGCGATCCTCGACATGACCTCGGCGATGCTCGCCGAGATGCCCGTGGCCGCGGTCACCCTGAACGAGCTCAGCCGCCGGGTAGGACTGGCGAAGCCGAACGTGCTGCGCTACTTCGAGTCTCGTGAGGCGGTGCTGCTAGAACTGCTGGACCGCCTCCTGCAGGAGTGGCTGACGGAACTGGCAGGCGAGTTGGCCGCCGGCGTCGACGAAAATCTACCCATGGACGAGCGAGCGGCAGCAGTGGCCGAGATCCTCAGCCGCTCGCTCTCCGGCCGAGTGGTGCTGTGCGACCTCTTCGGCGCACAGAGCAGCGTCCTGGAACACAACGTCTCCGTCGAGGTCGTCGCACGCTACAAGCGCGCCTCCCTGGACCGCCTGACAACCATGACCGCCCTGATCCAGAAGTACCTGCCGGAGCTGGGCGAGAACGCAACACTGTTCAGCCTGCAAACCATGCTCACGGCCGGCGCGCTGCCGGCGTACAGCACACCCCCACCCAGCCTGCAGGCGGCCTACCAGGCCGAGCCCGACCTGGCCCGCTTCCACTTGGAGCTGAAGGACTACTTGAAGCTGGCCCTGACCGCAACCCTCCTGGGCGTGCTACCCCGCCGCTGACCCGTGTTGCACCGGAACAGGCAAAAATCCTCTGCACTTCTCGAGCGCTCGGACGGCGGAGGCCGGGGTGCCCGAGCAACTCGCCGCGGAACAGGACGCGGCGTCCCCGGCTGCGGTGCAGGTGGCCGGCCGCGCGGTGCTGCTGGTCCCGCACCGCGGGCCCGGCGTCGGTGAGGACGCGCTGCCGCCTGACCACCAGAGGATCCTCGCGATCGTGCGGGGCGAGGGCGGGCCGGTGGCGGTCAAGGTGGTCGGCGAGAAGCCGGGGCTGGAGGTGGTGGTGCGGGGCAAGCTGGAGCCGCTGCGCGGGAAGCTGTCCAAGCTCGCCGGGCGGGGCTGGCTGCGTAAGCTGCCTGACGGCCGCTTCACTACGCGCCAGTGACCTGTGGCGCCGCGGACCGGGGGCGTAACCGCGGTGCCCCCGGCGGCCGTTGACGTTCTGTGACGAACACCAACAAGCCCGCCGAGGGCGTCTCCCTTGTCTACCGGTGCCGCCTGGACCTGTCCACGAGCACCATCATCTACCTCGCCGACCTGCTGCGATCCCACCTGAGAGCGATCCGGTCCCCGTTCCAGCCTGCGAGACGGATCGCGGTACTGGTGCCGGCGATGCTGCGGCACGACCAACGGCTGCTGGACCTGGCCGGCGGCAACGGCGTGCCAGAGTCCACCCTGCGGCGCTGGCACGACGAGATGATCGACCTGCTCGCCGCGCGGGCCCCGCGCCTGGACCGTGCGCTTCGCAAGACAGCCGCCCGGGGCGGGGAGGTCATGCTGATCGACGGCACCTTGATCCCCACCCAGCGCCGCACCGGGAAGGCGAACCGGCCCAACTACTCCGGCAAGCACCGCCGTCACGGCCTGCACTTCCTCGCCCTGACCGACGAGCGGGGCCGCCTGATCTGGATCTCCGCCGCACGGCCCGGCCGGACCCACGACGCCACCGCCGCCCGCCGCGACAAGATCGTCGAGCACCTGAAGGCAGCCGGTCTCGGCGCCCTGGCCGACCTCGGCTTCCTCGGTGTGGACAAACCCGAGAACCCCGATGACCAGGTCATCGTCACCGGCTACAAGGCCACCCGCGTTCGCAAGCTCACCACCGGCCCAAAGCAGGCCAACCGGATCCTGGCCGCCGGACGCGCCCCCGTCGAACACGGATTCGCCCCCCTCGAGGCATGGCGGATCCTCACCAAGCTCCGCACCGACCCCGCCCGCGCCACCGCTCTCGTGCGCGCCCTACTCGTCCTGACCAACCTCGAAGCCGGCCGCTGACAGCACCGTGACGGACGATCAAGAGCCCAGACTCCTACGATCAACCAGCCCGAGCACCCCGGAGGGCCCGCACGCCAGCCCCTCCGACCAGCACGTTCGAAGACGGCGAAGCTTCGATGTAGTCGATCACCAGCGAGGCGGCGGCCGTCGGCGCGGTGCGTCTGCCGAGGTGTGCCCTGGCGACGGCGTACGAGCGGCTGTCGGGCGGCTGGGGTTCGGCCGCCCCCTGGACTCCGGCGGGCAACGGATCGACGGGACCGGACATCGGGTACCTCCGCGGACAGGGGATGCTGGTGCGATCGTCCGGCACGTCCCGACCGGCGGAGTCCTTCCCTACGGCGTCCTGACGGCATGTCCCGTGATCTTGATGCCGTTCTGACGGCGGAGCAGGCCGAACCCCCGACGGGGCTCCCGGGGGTTCGGAGGTGACACCCGGCGCCGGTGGCACGCGGCGCCGGGTGGTTCATGGCCGGCCACCCGCCGAGCCTGCAGCACGACGGCTCCATCACCGTGGGGCGCCGCACCTGGGACGCCGACACCCTCGGCCTGCCCGAGGAGGGCGTCGAACTGCGGATGTTCGGCAACGGCATCTACGTCGGCCGGTTCATGCTCGAACCCACCCCCGGAACCGTGCCGTCCCGCCAGGCGCGGCTGGTCGCCGTGACCCTGGCCGACCACGCCGGTGCCGCGCTCGACAGTCTCACCCGACCCGTCAAAGCCGCCCTGACCGACGCCGGACGCACTGCATGGCGACGGGCCGTCGAAGTCGGTTTCGGTGGGCCCGACGCCATGTCGCGCACGGCGGCTTTCCGGACATCCCTCCGCGTTCCTGCCGTCCGCCCGAGCCGTCCTGACGAATCACTGACGGCACGGCATCCATGCGCGAACGCTGCCACCGGGGCCACGCCGACACCGACCCGCGAATCGGAGATTCTTTCGCATCGATGTGCTTGGTAAAATGAGCGCCAACGGTGTGCCGGGAAGTCTGGTCGGCCGGGGGACGGACCGCGGCGACCGCCGTGGCGCCCTCGCGAACTGAGCTGGAGTTTCGGCGATGCGCGCGGTCGGGGCAGTCCTTCTTCTCGTGGTCCTGGCCACCGCGGTGGCCACCGGCGCCCGCCGCTGGCGCATCCCGGCACCCTCCCTCCTGGTACTCGCCGGGATCGCGGTCGCCCTGATACCCGGGGCGCCCGCCCTGCACATCGCCCCCGAGACCATCGGCCTGGTCGTCCTGCCCCCGCTGCTCTACGCCTCCGCCGAGGAACTGTCCCTGCGCGATCTGCGCTCGGTGTGGCGGCCGGTCACGATCCTCGCCTTCGGCCTCGTCCTCGCCTCCGCCGCCCTCGTCGGCGCACTCGCCGCCGCCCTGACCCCGTTGCCGGCCGCGATGGCATTCGTTCTCGGCGCGGTCCTGGCCAGCACCGATCCGGTCGCGGTGACCGCACTCGGTCGGAGGCTCGCCCTGCCCGGCCGGGTGCAGGTCCTGGTCCAGGCGGAGAGCCTGTTCAACGACGCCACCTCGCTGGTGCTGTTCCGGGTCGCCGTCACCGTCGCCGTCGCCACCGGCGCGGTCAGCTGGCAGGCGGCGGGCGGGCAGTTCGTCCTGCTGGCCGGTGGAGGCAGCGCGATCGGCGCCGCCGTCGCCGGCGGAGTCACCCTGATCCGCCGCCGCACCACCGACCCGGTGCTGGAGACGGTCATCGCCCTGGTCACCCCGTACGGCGCCTACGTGCTCGCCGAGTCCGCCCACACCTCCGGCGTCACCGCCGTGGTCGTCGCCGGCGTGCTGCTGGGCCGCTCCGGGCACCGCCTGACCGACGCCCGGATCCGGCTCCAGCTGCACGCCGTCTACGCGGTCGTGGTCTTCCTGCTGGAGAGCGTGGTCTTCAGCATCGTCGGCCTGGAGCTGCCCACGCTGGTCCGGGAACTCCCCGGCGGAAGCGGAATGTGGCCGCTGCAGGCCCTCGCCATCGCCACCGTGCTGATCGCACTGCGCGTCTTCTGGATGCTCCCCCTCTCCGCAGCGGTCGGGCCGAGCCGCGGACGACCCTCTTGGCGGATCGCCGCCGTGGTCAGTTGGGCCGGCACCCGCGGGGTGATGCCGCTCGCCGCCGCGCTGTCGATCCCGCTCGCCGCCGAGAACGGCACCCAGCTGCCCGGGCGGGCCCTGGTGCTCGTTCTCACCACCGCCGTCGTGGTCTTCACCCTCGTCGTCCAGGGGCTGAGCCTGGCACCCGTCGTCAACCGCTCCGGGCTGGCGCTCGAACCGGAACACACCGCCCGCGAGGAAGAGGACGCCCGTGGCGCACTCACCCGGGCGGGCCTCACCCACCTCGACCAGCTCGCCGACCTGGAGACCATCCCCGGGCACGTCGTCGACCGCGTCCGCCGAGGCCTGGAGGCCAGGCTCGAACCCCACGACGAACCGGCCACCGGAACACCCGCGCTGGTGGTCTATCGCGAACTGCGCCGTGAGGTCATCGCCGTCCAGGGCGACGAGCTGCGCCGTCTCTACGACGACCACCGGATCAGCGACACCACTCGGCGCACCCTGCAGCGCGACCTCGACCTCGAGGAGACCGGCCTCGGCACCGCCTGACGGCCGGCGCGGGCGGCACGGTCCCCCCCTGCAGCCCGTCCGTGGGATCGGTATCGTCCGCCCCGGTGCACCAGCCCTGCAGCAGAGGGCCCGCGCGGAGGAGGACCCATGGCCGACAACGGCCCCGAAGCCCGGCACCCGACACCCGGTCACCCGGTCACCCGGGTCGTACCACCGGCTTGGCGGGCCTCGCACTGACGATCGGTGCCCTCGGCGTGGTCTTCGGTGACATCGGCACCAGCCCGATCTACACCCTGCAGACCGTGTTCAACCCGGAGGACCCGCACCCCGTACCGGTCTCCACGGAGAACCTGTACGGGGGTGGTCTCGCTCATCTTCTGGTCGGTGGTGGTCATCGTCCTGGTCACGTACGTCCTGCTGGCGATGCGCGCCGACAACGACGGCGAGGGCGGCATCACGGCGCTGATCACCCTGCTGCGGCGGTCGGCCTCACAGCGGGGCCGGAGGACCACCGTCGTCCTGGCCGCGCTGGGCGTCTTCGGTGCGTCGCTGTTCTTCGGCGACAGCATGATCACCCCGGCGATCTCGGTGCTCTCCGCGGTCGAGGGGCTCAAGGTCGTCGAGCCGTCACTGGAGGACGCGGTCGTCCCGATCACGGCGGCGATCATCGTGGTGCTCTTCCTGGTCCAGCGCAGGGGAACCGCAGCGGTGGGCCGGGTGTTCGGGCCGGTGATGATCCTCTGGTTCACGGCCATCGGGGCGTGCGGGATCTCCGGCATCGCCGACCACCCGGAGATCCTCAAGGCGCTGTCCCCGAGCTACGCCCTGGGCTTCCTGTTCGGCCATTTCGACATCGCGTTCTTCGCCCTGGCCGCGGTCGTGCTCGCGGTCACCGGCGCCGAGGCGCTCTACGCCGACATGGGGCACTCCGGCCGCCGGCCGATCACCCGCGGCTGGCTGTTCCTCGTCTTCCCCTCCTGCACCCTGAGCCACCTCGGACAGGCTGCGCTGATCCTCGACGACCCCGCCGACATCAGCAGCCCGTTCTTCCTGCTGGTGCCCGGCTGGGGACGGCTGCCGATGGTCGTGCCGGCCACGGCGGCCACCGTGATCGCCTCCCAGGCCGTGATCACCGGCGCGTACTCGGTCGCCTCCCAGGCCGCACAGCTCGGCTACCTGCCGAGGCTGCGGATCGCGCACACCTCCGAGTCCACCATCGGCCAGATCTACGTCCCCTGGATCAACTGGCTGCTGATGGTCTCGGTGCTCACCCTCGTCTTCGCGTTCCGCAGCTCCACGGCGCTCGCCTTCGCCTTTGGCATGGCGGTCACCGGCACCATCACCACCCTGCTGTTCTTCTACGTCGCCCGTGCCAGGTGGGGCACGCCGAAATGGCTGGTCGCCGTCGGTGCGACCGTCCTGCTCCTCGTCGACCTGCTCTTCGTGGCCGCCAACGCCACCAAGCTCTTCCACGGCGCCCGGCTGCCCCTGCTCATCGGCCTCACCGCGTTCACCGTCATGTCGACCTGGCAGCGTGGCCGGGAGATCGTCACCGCCGAACGGGAACGCCACGAAGGATCGCTGCGCCAGTTCGTCGACCAGCTCCACAGCGGGCGAGTGCGGGCGCTGAAGGTCCCCGGCACGGGCTTCCTCTGCGCCCGCACCACCGCTCGGGGATTCCGGTCCCCGGACCTCCGTGAAGTGCTCGCGGGCGCCCTCCAGCCACCGGTGCCCGGTCACCCGGGCCAGACCGAGTTCGCCGGCCTCCGCGCGGACCCGGTCCGCCGTGCCTCCCCCGGTGTGTGGACGTACTCGCCATCAGCGGTACTCGCGCAGGCGGGGCCTGACGCCGAGGACGGTGAGCGCAAGGAGCGCAGCCAGCAGCGCGGTACCGCCGGCGGCTGCAGCTCCGTCGAGTTCGCCGTCCGCATGCGCCACTGCGCGGTCCATCGCCTGCCGGTTGACGGCGAGGACGGCGTCCAGCGCGTCGCCGAGCTCGGCGAAGTCGGCATTGGACTGGCCGGCCGCGAGGCCGGTGTTGAAGGTGACGGCTTCCTTGAGGCGGCCCCGGGCTCGCAGGGCGCGCATCCTCCGGTCGTCGAGCTGGTACTGCCGGAAGCTCTCCAGTACGCGCTCGGCGGTGTCCTGTTCACCGGCGAAGGTGATGTTGCGCAGCTCGTCGCCGAGGTATCCGCCGAACGGGACGTCGCTGCGGTCGGCGCGATGCGCCTCGGCCGCGGCCTTCAGCCGCAGGTCGTAGTCGCCGAGCGAGGCGCCCTCGATCCGTGCGAAGGCCTGGGTCTTGTCGAAGAAGCCCTGCTCGTACGCGGCGGCCCGGACCGGGTCGGTGAGGTAGCGGCTCTCGTCCGCGTTCATGTCGTAGGCGGTGGCGCGGGCGCGGCTGAGGGCGAGGACGGAGTCGTAGGCGTTGCTCTTGGCCACCACCAGGTCACGGACGGCCTGCGTGGAGAGGTGCAGCCCGGTGAGCAGGGCGACCGCGGTCAGCAGGGTGACGGCGGCCAGCAGCGGGTTGACCAGGCGGCGGAAACGGACGGTGAGCGTGTGCTGCAGGACGCCGAGCGCCACGAGGGCGAGCAAGCCGGTCGCCAGGATCCACCACCAGCCGGCCGCGAGGCCCTCACGCTGCTCCGTGTAAACGCGGTCCACGGTGGCGGCGTTGGCGGCGGTGACCTGGTCCGCCGCGGGCAGGAGGCGCTGCCGGAGCAGGTCGGTGGCCTGCCGGTAGGTCTCCAGTGCCTGTGCGGGCGGTCGGCCGGCGGGGGCCTGGGCCTGGTCCTCCAGCAGCTGGGTGCGGGCCACCAGCGCCTCGTAGCGGCCGAGTTCGCCGATCACGGTCTGCACCGCGCGCTGCCCGGCCGGGTCTCCGAGGGCGGCCTCGGCGGCGCGCTGGAGGTCCTCGCCGGCCTCGGTGCGGCGCTGCTCGTAGGTGTCCAGGGTCTGCCTGCGCAGGGCGAGGTGGTCGGGGTCCGCGCCGATGAGCAGGAGGTTGGCCGCCTGGGCGTCCATGTCGCTGAGGGCGAAGTAGAGGTCGGCGGCGCGGACGGCCTGCGGGGCGGCCCGGTGGCCGATGGCGTCGATGCCGTCCCGCGCACCGGCGAGCACCGAAGCGACGGCCCCGCCGAGGCCGAGCACACAGACCAGGCAGGCCGCGGTGAGCGCCCGGACCAGCCTCGGGGTGGTCCAGGAGGACCGGCCGACACGCCTGCGGGCAGCCGAGACCACGGCAAGGGGAGCGCGCGATCCGGGCAGCCCGGCTGCTGCCCCGGGGCCCGCCACCGCCGGCGAGCCCGTCCTCTTGGTACCGGTCGTCGTATCCAGCGCACCCGGTGCCATGACCGCGCGTCCCCCTCCCCCTGCCGGTGGGCCGCCGAACGCCCTCCTCGGTGTGCCCGTCCGGAGAGCCGGACTCCGGCACGGCCCCGCACTCCTTCCCCACGAAGGACGGGGGCCGTTCGGCGCAGCTCACGCTAGGGGCCGCCCGACCGCGGCAGACCGCTCCCTGACGCTCCCTTGACGCCTGCGACGGTTTCCCTGACGGATCATTGACGGTGGAGGCGCCGTCAGCTCTCGAACCTCCTGCGGCCCGAGCACCTCCTTGACGAGCCCGTACAGCGCCTTCGGAACTCCCGTGCCGGGTCGACGACGGCGTTCTTGCAGCCCGCATCGGCCCAGGTCTTGGGACGGTGGGGGCTCTTGGCGGCGACCGCGGTCAGCAGCATGTCTCCCGGCCCTGTCGTCCTTGGTGCTCGCGGCGGTGACCAGGACTGCCAGCCGGGGGCCGGGAGTGTCGGTGCTGATGTCCCGCCTCCTGATTGCGGTCCTCCTCCCGAGCAGCAGTGCCGCGGGGGCTGCGGTGCCCGCCACCACGGTGACGAACCCGAGGGTGACGGCGATCAGTGACGCGCTTGAGCGAGGCCGCCCGCGCCGGTCGACCATTTACATAAACTATGAATATAAAAGCGCTATGCTTCGACCATGAGTCGTCAAGACACCGCTCCTGGCGCGTCCGCCGCCATCGGGGCAGCCCTCTACGGCCTGGCCACCAGGGCCGCGAGACGCCTGCCCCGGGACATGAGCCTGACGTCCGCCGCCACCCTGGCCACCCTGGACCGGACGGGCCCGCGGCGCATCACCGATCTGGCCGCGGTCGAGGGCGTCACCCAGCCCGCGATGACCGCGCTGGTCCGGGTGATGGAGGAGTCCGGCCTGGTCGAGCGGCGGGGCGACGCGTCCGACAGGCGGGTCACGCTGGTGTGCCTGACCGAGGCCGGTGCCTCCTACGTCCGGACGCGGCGCCAGGCGGGCGTCCAGGCGTTCGAACGGTTGATCGGCGAGCTCACCGGCGACGAGGTCGAGGCGCTGGTGGCGGCCCTTCCGGCGCTGAAGCATCTGGCAGAGCTCGAAAGCCAGGACCGCGAAGGGCCGGAGCGGTGACCGGGCAGCCGGTCGACGGGGTCGCGGTGAAGGCGTTCCCGGCGGCGCGTTCCGAGGCTCGGCTGCTGGTCCCCGCCCTGGTGTTCATCGCCCTGGTCGTGGCGGCGGTCGCCAGCCTCGGGACGCCGCTCATCACCAGCGTGGCGACCTCGTTCCACGTCTCGCTCGGCAGCGCGCAGTGGACGCTGACCGTCGCGCTGCTCAGCGGCGCCGTCGCCACGCCGGTCCTGGGCCGGCTCGGAGCCGGCCCGCACCGGCGGGCCACGATCCTCGCCACGCTGGCGGTCGTCGTCGCCGGCAGCGCGCTCACCGTGCTGCCGCTGCCGTTCGCCTGGCTGCTGGCCGGCAGGGCGGCCCAGGGCGTCGGGCTCGGGCTGACGGCGCTGATGATGGGCGTGGCCCGGGACCACCTCCCCGAGGAGCGCAGCGCGGCCGTGATCGCCCTGATCTCGGTGGTCTCGATCATCGGGGCCGGCGTCGGCTACCCGCTGGCCGCACTGCTCGCCGAGCTCGGCGGGGTACGGGCCGCCTACGGCCTCGGCCTGGTCGTCACCGCCGCCGCCCTCCTGACCGCGTGGCGCTCCATGCCCGAAGCCCCCGAGGGCCGCTCCGCCCGCGTGGACGTGGCAGGCGCGGTCGTCCTGGCCGCTGCGCTGCTCCTGGTGCTGTTCCTCGCCGGCGAACGGAACCTGTGGAGCCGGCACCTCGCCGTGGCGGCGGGCCTCGCCGTCGTCGCGGTGGTGCTGCTCTGCGTCTGGGCCGTCATCGAGCTGCGCAGCACGACGCCCCTGGTCGATGTGCGGGCGGTGCGGCACCCGGCGGTCGCCGGGGCGAACCTCGCCATGTTCGTCGGCGGGATCGGCATGTACCTCCTGCTCACGCTGATCACCCGGTACGCACAGACGCCGCACGGCGCCGGCTACGGCTTCGGGCTGACGACCTCCGTCGCCGGGCTGGTCCTCGTCCCGTTCTCGGTGCTGGGGTTCGTCGCGGGCAGGCTCACGCCGCGGGTCCGGACGCGGATCGCCGACCCTCTGCTCCTGGCAGGCAGCGCCGTCGTGGTCGGCGGCGGGTTCGCCCTGTTCGCGGCGGCCCGGTCGGACCTGGCCGAACTGTTCGCGGCGATGGGCGTGCTCGGCTTCGGCGTCGGCGGCTTCTCGGCCGCGATGCCCGGCGTCATCCTGGCCGTCACCCCCAGGAGCGAGACGTCGAGCGCCATGAGCTTCAACTACGTCGTCCGCAGCGTCGGGTACTCCCTGGGCAGCGCCGTCGGCGGCCTGATCCTCGCCGCGGGCACCGACCCCGGCCACCTCTTCCCCGACGACGGCGCCTACACCACCGCGGCGCTGGTCGGCATCGGCGCCATGGCGATCACGGCGCTGACGGGCCTCGCCCTCGCCCGCCGACGCCCGTCCGAGGCCAACTCGTAAGCTGGGTGCACGTATGACAACACTGGAGGTGTCATGCCCAAGGGCTACTGGGTCAGCGTCTACCGCACCGTTTCAGACCCCGAGAAGCTGGCTGCTTACAACAAGCTGGCCGCTCCGGCCGTCAAGGCCGCAGGCGGTCGGACCTTCGTCCGCGGCGGTCGGGTCGTGGCGCATGACGCCGGGATCGCCGAGCGCACCGTGCTGGTCGAGTTCGACAGTTTCGAGCAGGCCGTCGCGGCGCACGAGAGTGCGGCCTACCAGGAGGCGCTGGTCGCCCTCTCCGACGGCGTCGAGCGCGACTTCCGCATCGTCGAAGGCATCGACTGACCGAGGTCCGGTCGGATCTTCACTGAAGACCCGACCGTCTTGGTTTTCGCTGCTGCGGCTGCTGGTGCGGCGGGGTTCGTGGGTGCTCGTGCCGGTCGTGGGCGGCTGTCTTCGGCCTTGATTCCCTGTCAGCGGTCGAGTTCGAGGTTCGGCAGGACGAACAGGGCCCGGAGCAGGTTGGTGGCGCGGGTGATGCGTGAGTGTCGGGGGCCGGGACCAGGCCGCGGCTGCCGAGAGGTCTCACGGCGCCGAGCGGCACAGGCCCCTCGACGCCGCGATCACCGCCTGCCGGACGGGTCACCCGCGCGGGCCGGGGCCACCGTGGCGGGCACCGGCAGCGACCTCGACCGACCTCGACCGCGCGACCGAGGAGGCGGCGCCCACCCGACCGTCCCGGCCACCGGGGTCCGTGTCAGTGGACCGGTTCGAGATGGTCGGCGCCCGGGCGCCCGACGCTCACACGGGCGGCGAGGAAGCGGGCGGCGCGGTCGAGTGCGGCGTCCGCCTCGTCGAGGCGGCCGTAGTGGTGCTGGTAGACGTGGGGAAGGCCGGGGCCGATTTCGAGCGTGACCTCGACGTCGTCGGCGCCCGCTCGGCCGGCCAGCCGGACCGCGTCGTCGAGGAGCACCTCGTTCGCCCCGACCTGCACGAGGAGCGGGGGGAGTCCGGTGAGGTCGGCGAACACCGGACTGGCCAGGGGATGCGCCCTGTCGCCTGCGCCGACGTAGAGATCGGCGCAGTCGCGCACCTCGGCCTCGGTGAAGATGGGGTCGGCGCTCTCCTTGGAGCGGATGCTTCCTCCGGAGAGGGTGAGGTCGGCCCAGGGGGAGAAGACGACCACGGCGGCCGGCTGCGGCAGCCCGGCCTCCCGGGCGGCGAGCAGCGTGGCGATGCTCAGTCCGCCACCGGCGGAGTCACCGGCCATGACGAGGTCCCGTGGGTCGGTGCCCGACGCCAGCAGCTCGCGGTAGGCCGCGAGCCCGTCGTCGACGGCCGCGGGGAAGGGGTGCTCGGGCGCCAGCCGGTAGTCCACCGACGTCGCGCGCAGCCCGGCTCGGCGGGCCAGTTCACCGGCCAGCCCTGCATGGGTGTCCGGTGAGCCGATGACGTAGCCGCCGCCGTGCAGGTAGAGCAGTCGACCGCGGCCGGAGGCTTCGGCCGGCTCCAGCTCCAGGGCCGGCCGGCCGCCCAGGACGGTCCTGCGGGTGACCACGCCCTCCGGAGCGGGCCGGGTGAGGGCCGCGGCGAAACCGCTGCGCTGCTCCTCGGGAGTGGGCCGAGTCTCGTTGCGAGGGGCGGAGCGGAGTACGGCGTCCAGGGCGTCGCGCTGCTGTCGGGACATGCGGGCCTCCATGGGTCGGGGGTGCGAGGATGGATTCCTGGGAATCCACCTGCCCGACCCAACCGGATTCCGAGGAAGATGATTCCCAGGAATCCACTGGAAGGCCAATGTGAGCCACATCACCCCGATCTTCACCGATCTGGTCCGCGTCGAGACTCGGCTCTACAACGCGGTGAGCGCCCGGTTGCGCGCCGAACAAGGGCTGGGACTGGGGCAGTTCGAGCTTCTGGAGATCATCGACCGCGTGCCGGAGTGCCGCGTGCTCGACATCGTCGGCGAACTGGCGATCACCGTGGGAGCCGTCAGCAAGGCCGTCGACCGGCTGGTGGCCGCAGGCTGGTGCCAGAGGGTCGCACACCCCCAGGACCGCCGCTCGTCCGTCCTGCGCCTCACATCCGCGGGTGAGAAGCAGCTGTCCGCCTCCCGTCCCGTCGTCGAGGGCGAGCTCGCCTCGCTGACCTCGACGGTTCCCCCCGACGACCTGGCCCGCATCGCCTCAACCCTGGCCGCCCTCCGCGCGGCCCTCGAGGCGAGCCCCCACTGGGCCGGCCGGGGGGAGGGGAAATGACCCGCGAACGGCATCCGACCCCGGGTTGAGTGATACCGCCCGGACGGCCTGCACCGCGCCGGCGCCGGCCGTCGGCCGCGCACTCGGTCCACCGCCGTTCCGCCTGCGGCCAGGGTCCTCCCCCGTGACGGGTTGACCCGCGCTCCACTTGGCGGCCTTTCGTCAGCTCTCGCGCTCGGTCCCGGCCGAGGCGCCTCGGTGCCGGCGTGCCGGCGTGCCGGCGTGCCGGCGTGCCGGCGGCTGACCGATGAACCCGTCGGCCGACCGATGACCCAGCCGGCTCACCGGTGGAACCACCCCGACCCGGGGAGAAGGTCGGGCCCCGAAAACGCGGAGCGAGGTGCCGAGTCAGAGCACGAGCGCGCGCCGGCCCCCGGGTGATCTGATCCCGCAGCGTGTCTGCGGACTCAGGCGGATCCGCCTGCGCGGCCGTCAGGAGCCCGACCAGTGCCGCGCCGTCCGCCGGACACGCCGCCGGGTCGGCGGTCAGCGCCCGTCCCACGACGGCCGCCAGCGCCGGGTCGAGGGCCTGCACCGCTTCCAGCGCGAGCGGCCCGGGCCCGGTGTCCACGATCCGGCGGATCACCGCACCCGTGCCGGTCGCGGCGAACGGGCTCGCCCCGTGCGCGGCACACACCACGCAGCACGCCCACGCCCAGACATCAGCGGCCGACCCGACCGCACCGTCGTCCAACTGCTCGCGTGCCATGCACGTGAGGGTTCCCGGGCCGCCACCGGTCCGCGTCAGCCGGGGGCCGTCCACCATCGCGGCGATGCCGAAATCCGGCGGCCGCGGACCGGCGTGCCGGCCAGGCGTACCGATGGCGGTGTCCGCGCCGGATCGGGAACAGGCCGAGACACCGGCCACACATGGCCGGTGTGCGGGAATCACCCGCCGACGCCCGCACCCGTGGGCGCGGTCCACCGCGGGTGCCGTCGGACGGCCGACCGTCGCGCACGGGCGTCGCAGGGACCTCCCAGCACTGGGCCGTCGACAAGGGCGCTTTCCGCGTCCGTTCTCCCGGACCGCAGGCGACCGGAGGACTGGGTGACTGGATGACTGGATGACTGGATGACTGGATGACTGGACAGAAATATGACGACCGGTCTACTTTGGCGGCATGGGAGTCAAGGGCGAGGAGACGCGGGCGCGACTGGTACGGGCGACCCGGGACCTCGTCGAGGAGCGGGGCTACTACGGCACCGGGCTCAACGACGTCCTGGCCGCCAGCGGCGCACCCCGCGGGTCGATGTACTTCCACTTCCCCGCGGGCAAGGACGAGATGGTCGCGCTCGCGCTCACCGAGGCCGGTCAGGACATCGGAGCACTCATCGCGGGCGCCGCCGAATCCGGGGAGCCCCCCGCCGACGTGGTCCGTCGGCTGCTGGAGGCGCTCGGCGACCGGATGGAGGAGTCCGGCTACGCCAAGGGGTGCCCGGTGGCGACCGTCGCCCTCGAAGCCGCGGCGGGCCACGAGCAACTGCGCCGGACGTGTGCCGACACCTACCAGGCATGGCAGGACGCGCTCGCCGCCATGCTGGTCCGCCACGGCCGCGACAGCGACAGGGCCGAGGCCGCGGCGTGCGCCGTCCTCGCCCTGGTGGAGGGGGCGCTGCTGCTGTCCCGCGTCGCGCACAGCCGAACCCCGCTCGACCGGGCCGCCCGCGCCGCCGAACTGCTGATCCGCGCCGACACCGCCTGATCCGGCCCGCACGGTCGACTCCGCGCGGCCATGCCATGACCAAAAAATATGTAGACCGGTCCGTTTGAAAGGATCCCCATGTCCAGTCCCGGCATCCTCGTCCTCGGCGCCAGCGGCTTCATCGGCCGCTGGTACGTCCTCGAGCTGCTCACCCGCGGCGAACACGTCGCCGTCGGCCTGCGCGGTGGCGCCGCCCGCGACGGCGATCTGCGCAGCTGGCTGACCGCCCGCGGCGCCGCACCGGACGCGGTCGCCGAGCGGCTCACCACGGTCGCCGCCGACATCACCCGACCCGGCCTCGCCCTCCCGGCGGCCGACGAACACCGGCTGGAGGGCGTCCGCGACGTCGTCAACCTGGCGGCCCGCTACGCCTTCGGCCTCACCCGCGACGAGGCCCGCGCGGCCAACGTGGACGGTGCGATCCACCCCCTGCACTGGGCCGCCGGCCGCCCGGAGCTGCGGCGGCTGGTACACCTCTCCGGCTACCGGGTCGGCCGCAGCACCGGACAGCACCATCCCCTGCCCGCCGCCGACGCCGACCGCCTCTACCGCGAGCTCGGCGCCTACGAGGCATCCAAGACGGAGGGCGACATCGCCGTGCGCACCCTCGCACCACGGCTGGGCGTGCCGCTGACGGTGGTCAACCCCGGCGCCGTGATCGGGCACTCCCGCACCGGTGAGGCCGGTCAGCACCTCGGCCTGGCCACCCTCGTCGAACAGCTCTGGCCTCGATCGTTCACGCGCGCGCGCCGGCATGAGGGGTTCGGCTGGGCTGTCCGGTTCCTGATGATTCGTCCTGCGGTGTGATGCTCGCTGGTCA